>JAZQNT010000036.1:0-2932 GCA_045627505.1 Nocardioides sp. | reverse complement strand
CGCTGGGAGGACTACGGCGACAACATCTTCCGTCTCAAGGACCGCAAGGGCGGAGACTTCCTGCTCGGCCCCACGCACGAGGAGATGTTCACCCTCGCGGTCAAGGACATGTACTCGTCCTACAAGGACCTGCCGCTGTCGCTGTACCAGATCCAGACCAAGTACCGCGACGAGGCGCGTCCGCGCGCCGGCGTGCTCCGCGGTCGCGAGTTCGTGATGAAGGACTCCTACTCCTTCGACGTCGACAAGGCGGGCCTGGACGCCTCCTACGCCGCGCACCGCGCCGCCTACATCCGCATCTTCGACCGTCTGGGCTTCGAGTACGCGGTGGTGAAGGCCACCGCCGGAGCCATGGGTGGCTCCGCCTCCGAGGAGTTCCTGGCCAAGGCCGCGGTCGGCGAGGACACCTACGTCCAGTGCTCCCGCTGCGACTACGCCGCGAACGTCGAGGCCGTCGCGGTCCGCGTGCCCGCCGCGCTGGACGCGAGCGAGGCTCCCGCCGCGCACGTCGAGGACACCCCCGAGACCGCCACCATCGATGCCCTGGTCGAGCACCTCAACGCCGCCCTGCCCCGCGCGGACCGGGCCTGGACCGCCGGGGACACGCTCAAGAACGTCCTGGTCGTCTTCAAGCACCCCGACGGGACCCGCGAGCCGGTGGCCATCGGCATCCCCGGCGACCGCGAGGTGGACGCCAAGCGCCTCGAGGGCCAGGTGGAGCCGATCGAGGTCGAGCCGATGGACGAGGCCGAGTTCGCCAAGCACCCGGCCCTGGTCAAGGGCTACATCGGCCCGGGCGTGCTGGGCTCCGAGGGCACCTCGGGCATCCGTTACCTGCTCGACCCGCGCGTGGTCGGGGGCACCCGCTGGGTCACCGGCGCCGACGTCGAGGGCAAGCACGTCGTCGACCTGGTCGCCGGCCGCGACTTCACCGCCGACGGCACGATCGAGGCGGCCGACGTCCGGGACGGGGACGAGTGCCCGTCCTGCGCCGAGGGGACCCTGTCCACCGAGCGCGGCATCGAGATGGGACACATCTTCCAGCTCGGCACCCGGTACGCCGAGGCGCTGGGGCTGAAGGTCCTCGACGAGAACGGCAAGCTGGTCACCGTGACCATGGGCTCCTACGGCATCGGTGCCTCACGTGCGGTCGCCGCGATCGCCGAGAACACGCTCGACGAGATCGGCCTGGTGTGGCCGCGCGAGGTTGCCCCGGCCCAGGTGCACGTCGTGGCCGCCGGCAAGGACCCCTTGATCTTCGCGGAGGCGGAGCGGATCAGCACCGAGCTCTCCGCCGCGGGCGTGGACGTGATCTACGACGACCGAGCCGGAAAGGTCAGCCCCGGGGTGAAGTTCAAGGACGCCGAACTCATCGGAGTCCCGACCATCCTCACGGTCGGCCGAGGACTGGCCGACGGCACGGTCGAGGTCAAGGACCGAGCGACCGGGGAGAAGACCGAGGTCGCGGTCGCCGACGCGGTGACTGAGCTGGTTCGCCTGGTGCGTGGCTGACGCCAACTGACGCTGGACTGAAGCAGACAGGGCCCCGTCGGTGACGGGGCCCTGCCTGCGTTCGTGCCTGCCTGCGTTCGCGCCAGCCCTGGGGTTAGGGGCAGGGCAGGAATCTGCGGCGGCAGGGGCTTCCGTGTGTGGGTCGTGCGGGGAACACTGGACGGGTGGCGCGAACCCTGGTCGGGTTCGGAACCACGGGAGTCGCCGCTGACCGGCTCCGAGGTGGCCTGCGGGTCCGAGCACACGCCGCTGGAGGATCTCGGGACCTCCGGACCGGGTGCGGACCCGCAGGCTCGCCCCGCGGCGGGATGCCCGCTGCGGACGTTCGGGGGGATCAGTTCCGTTCCGGGCCCAGGTCCGGCGCGCCGGGGAAGGCCTCGGGTGACTGGCCCCAGGAGAGCAGCGCGGTGGCCGACTCCGTGAGTGCCATCACGGCCCACTCCCGCTGTTCCCGGGTGGTCGACCCGATCGCGGTGGCGTACGTCTCGGTGCACCGGCGCTCGACGGCGGCTCCGGCGGACCGGACGGCGGCTGTCGTCGTGGCGTCGGGCAGCTCGTAGCCGGGTTCTGCTGCGACCGGGTCGCCGCCGAGGTTGCGCACCATGACCAGGAGTTGCTCCCGTCGGCCGCGGTGCAGCGCGTACCGCTCGCGCACCAGGCCGAGCAGGTCCGGGGCGCGCGTCGCGGAGGTGGAGCCGCCCAGGAAGGCCAGCACGTGTACCGCCGCGTGCTCGCCGGCGAGGGTCTGCTGGAGGGCGTCGAGGGGGGTCACGGCTGGTTCTCCTCGTCCTCGCGTTGGCCGCTGCCCGGAGTCCCGGCGGGGGAGAGGTGCTGGGTCAGGCCGGCGGCGGCAGAGGCGAGCAGGCGCGCGAAGGCCCCGCTCTCCGCCTGTCCGGCCGCGTCGGTGAGCAGGGTCAGGTGGATCTCGGTCTCTGCGCGCAGCCCAGCCACGGTGGGGGCGGGCAGCGCGGTCGCCGCGGCCGACGGGCTCGGGGTCGGGTCGGGGGTCGCGGCAGGCGACGCCGGGGTGAGTGTGCCCTCGGGGTCGAGCTCGGACAGGTGGGTGCTCAGGCACGCGGCGAGTGTCGCCAGCGGCACGGCTGCCCAGTCGGGCTGCTCCGACGGGTCCAGCCCCTGCACCCGGGCGAGCAGGGTGGACGTGGACTCACCCACCCGCCTCAGCAGCGCCAGGTCGGGGTCGGAGGTGCCTTCGCTGTCGGTGTCTGCCCCGCGTCCCAGGTCACAGCCCGTGACCAGGGCCAGCGTGCCCACGGCCAGGGACGCCAGCACGGTGCGACGGCGCGGGCCGTGGGCATCGGTGGTCGCGGGACGGTGCCGACTATGTTGTCGTTTTCCGATACAATCTTGTTGGTAATGTGATAAAGGTATTCGTCCTTGTCCTTGTTCTCTGCTACAAGCC
>JAZQNT010000035.1:0-11185 GCA_045627505.1 Nocardioides sp. | reverse complement strand
ACATGGCTACGACCCGCTTTAGCCTCCTGTCCGGGTTGTCCCGGGTGTCCCGGGTGTCCCGGGTGAACCGCCCGTTCCAGGGAAGCCGTCGGGACCGGCTGAGCCGCCTGTGGCGGGGGAGCCTTCTGCATCGCCACCGCCCACCTTGGGGGTGACGCCGCCCCAATCCGGGGTGACGCCGCCCCAATCCGGGGTGACGCTGCCCGGGCGGGTCACGGCGGTGAAGGTGGTCGGCAAGCCCCGGCTCAAGGGGACCGCGAAGGCGGGGCGCTCGCTCGGCGTGAAGCGCGGCCTCTACCGGCCCGCCAAGGTGACGGTGAAGTACCGCTGGTACCTGCGGAAGAAGAACGGCCGGGTGGTGGCGGTCAAGGGGGCCACCGCAGCGAAGCTCAAGCTCAAGAAGTCCTGGACCGGAGGCAAGGTGCGGGTGAAGGTGACCGTGTCACGGACCGGCCACCGGTCCGCGGTGCTCACCACCGGATGGTCGAAGAAGATCAGTAGGTGAGGACGGCCGCGTCCACCGGCGCACCGGAAGGTGCCGCCGGGTGTGGACGCACCGGCGATCCGCGCCCTGAGTCGTTGCCGCGCGAACTATCCTGCGGCCATGCCCAGTGCCCACCCCCCGGCGTTCCCACCGGCAGCCCTGCCCTCGACCCTGCCCTCTACCCCGCGCCCGGTTCGCACGTCCGGAGAGCGCTGATGATGGCTTGGTTCCTCGTCGTCCTGGTGGGCGTCGTCTACGTGGCCGTGGGTCCCTGGGGCTTGGTGGCGGTGGCCGCCCTGCTGGTGCTGCCGCCGGTGCGCCAGCGGTGGCCGCGCCCGAGGTTCAGCCGCCGCGGCGTCGGAGTTGGCGCCTTGGTGGTGTCGCTGATCGGTGCCGCGATCGTGGTGCTCCCCGACGGTGCGTTGGACGTCCCCACGGCCGGGGGACTGGCGGTGACCCCCGACTACACCGGGCGTCAGGTGTCGGCCCAGCCGTTGGAGGGGGAGGAGCCCCCGCAACACCCGTGGCAGGCCGACTTCGCGCTCTTCCGACCCGGGCCGCTGGGCGACGCCTCGCAGGCGAGGAGCGGGTGGTACGGCCTCGAGGGCTGCCGACGGTTGCAGTTCGAGAGCCACGGACGACTGGTGGCCATGTGCAACGACCCCAAGGGGCCGGTGCTGCGGGTGATCGACCCGAGCACCCTCCGTCCGCTGGCGAGCAAGCGGTTGCCCGCTGCCAAGGACACCGACGGCGCCGCTCGGACCGCGGCCTGCGACGGGACGCACTCCTACCTCGACAACGGTGACCGGGTGGTGGTGCCGACCACCGACGCCAGGATCCTGGCGATCGCCACCACGGACGCCAACGGCGAGCCGGACCTGACCGTCGACCAGACCTGGAACCTCAACCGGCTGATCGAGGAGGGGGACTGCTTGGTGGCGGTGGCGCCCGACTGGTCGGGCCGCATCTGGTGGGCGAGCCACCAGGGCCGGGTGGGAGCACTCGACCCGGTCGTCGGTGGCGCCGAGGTGGTCAACGTCGAGGGCACGATCACCCGTGGCTTCGCGGTCGACGACAGCGGCGTCTACCCCACCACCGCCCGCGCCGTGCACCGACTCTCGGCCTCGTCCTCCGGCGTGTCGATCGACTGGTCGCACGGCTACGACCGCGGCGTGGAGGTGAAGTCCGGACAGGTCGTGCAGGGCAGCGGCAGCGGCCCCACGCTGGTGGACGGCGACCTGGTCGCGTTCGCGGACAACGCCGAGCCGCGGCTGCGGGTGGTCTTCCTGGACCGCTCCACCGGTCAGGAGGTCTGCCGGGTGGGCGTCTTCAACGGAGGTGAGTCGTCGACCAGCACCCCGTTGGTCTCGGTGGGCAAGGGCGTGGTGGTCACCAACGACCACGGCAACACCTCCACCTCCTCCACCTTCTGGGGGTTCACCACCACGGGGGGCCTGGCGCGTGTGGACCAGTCGGGCGGCGCCTGCTCGGTGGTGTGGACGAGCCGCGAGTCGGCGCCCGCCACCAAGCCGGTGGTGTCCTGGCGCACCGGTCTGCTCTACACGTGGAGCAAGCGCAGCACCCTGTGGGGCGTGCCTGCGTGGTACCTCACCGCCGTCGACGTGCGGACCGGTCAGACCTGGTTCTCGGTCAACGGTGGCACCGGCCGCGGGCTCGAGCCCAAGGACAGCCAGGTCACCCTGAGCGAGGACGGCGAGGCCTTCGTCGGTGTCGTGGGCGGGGTGGTCCGGGTCAGGGACAAGGTGCGCGACTGATCGTCGGGATCAGGGTGTGACGGCCAGCTGGGCGAGGAGCCGACTGGCGAGGTCGTCGTCCCCCTCGACGTGCACTCGCGCACGGGTGGCCTCCCCGGCTGCCCCGTGGACCCGTCCGCCGGCGAGCAGCAGGAAGGTCTCCCGGTCGCACGCCAGGTGGACGTCGGCGCCGTCCGGGGGCGTGGGCAGTGCCTGTCCGCGGCCGTCCGCACCCACGCGCCAGGCTCGCGTCGGGTGCCCGGTGACGTCGAGGCGAACGGTGGTGCCCACCGGTGCCTGCACCCGACGCGCGAGGACGTAGCCCAGCGACTCGGCCAGGTAGTCGGCGGCGTGCACCAGTCCGCGATGGTCCAGATTGCCCGGACGTCCCACCGCCCGGCGCACGTCCTGCTCGTGCATGGCCACGTCCAGCGGCCGGTTGCGCAGCAGGGTGCGGGTCGACCACCCGACGTGGGCGAAGATGCCCGGCGCGGGGGCGCCGGGATCGGTGGGCGGTGCGGCGAGCAGCGCAGCGTGGTGCGCCGTACTGACGCTGCGGATCTCCTCCAGCAGCGAGCCCGGGGTGTGCCCGCGGCGCGCCACCACGCCCTGCTCGGTGACCTGCCCGAGCGCGTTGCGCACGTGCGCGGGGGAGCCGATCGCCACGTCGTCGTGCGGCGTCCCGGCCCGCAGGGCCTCGAGGTGTGCGACGTGCGACGCCACCGCGTGCACGTCCCATCCGGGCAGATCGGTGGGGGCTCGCCAGTCGGCGGGGTCGAGCCCCTGGAGCAGGGCGACGAAGCTCCGCAGCGTCTCCCACCAGGTCTCCACCAGGTCGGTCAGCTCCGAGCCGGCGCCGGGGAAACCCGCGGGGCCGGGATGGGTCGTGGCCGTGCTCGACGGCGTCGGCTGCTCGGTCATGACGGCAGCGTAGGGGGAGGAAGGGTGTCCCAGCCAGAGGGTCGGAGCCGCCGTGGGAGTCCCGCCACGACCAGCCGGTACGACTCCTGCAGCGCCTCCAGGAGCTCGTCGTCGGCAATGCGTCCGGCCAACAACAGGTCGTTCCAGCCGGAGCGGCCGAGGTAGGGCATCGCTGCGGCGTCCTCGGGGTAGCGCAGCAGCCACTCGTCGGCCTCGTCCCGGGTGCCGCACTTGAGGCCCACGGTGTCGGCGGAGCAGAAGGCGAAGATCTTGCCGCGCTCGGGCTCCACCTCGGGGCTGCCGCCCACCTTGTACACCGGGTACCTGCTCGCCCACGGGTTGTCCGGCCAGGCCCCGGGCATCTCCGCGCACCAGCGCAGGAGCTCGTCGACGTCCATGTCTGCCCCCTTGCCGTGCCTGACTCCGGCCTTCCCAGCGTACGCGCGACCCACCGGGGTCGGTGGCCGTCCGCGGCGTTGGCGCGCAGCACCTCGCCCGCGCAGACTGGTGAGGTGACGGAGAAGATCGCCAAGGTCCGAGCCCCTGAACTGCGTGGCCGCGGGTGGCTGAACACTGCTGAACCGCTGCGGATCGCCGACCTGCGCGGCCGCTTCGTCCTGCTGGACTTCTGGACGTTCTGCTGCATCAACTGCCTCCACGTCCTCGACGAGATGCGTCCGGTGGAGGCGAAGTGGGCCGAGGAGCTGGTCGTCGTCGGGGTGCACTCGCCCAAGTTCGTGCATGAGGCCGACCCGGTGGCGCTCGCTGCCGCGGTGGAGCGCTACGCGGTGCCGCACCCGGTGCTCGACGACCCGGACCTCATCACCTGGCAGGCCTACACCGCTCGCGCCTGGCCCACCTTGGTACTCGTCGACCCGGAGGGGTACGTCGTCGCGCAGTACGCGGGGGAGGGGCACGCCCACGCGATCGACGCGCTGCTCACCGAACTGGTGGCCGAGCACCGTGCACGTGGGACGCTGCAGCCCGGCGACTCGCCCTACGTGCCGCCGGTGGTCGAGCCCTCCGACCTGCGCTTCCCCGCCTCGGTGGTGGAGCTGTTCGACGACCGACTGGTGGTGGCCGACGCCGGCCACGACGAGGTGGTGGTGCTCGACGCCGCCACCCACGAGGTGCTGCAGCGCGTCGGCGGGTTCTCCGAGCCCAACGGTGTGGCCGTCGTCCCCGAGGAGTTGCGGGAGGAGCTGGGCTACGACCTGGTCGTCGCCGACACCGCCGCCCACCGGATCGCCTCGGTGCACCTCGCCTCCGGTGAGGTGCTCACGCTGGCCGGTGACGGGCAGCAGTGGATGGCCGGCGACGGCACGGAGCGGCTCTCGAGCCCGTGGGACGTGGTCTTCTGGCGCGGCAAGGTGTGGATCGCCATGGCCGGCATCCACGCGGTGTGGACCTTCGACCCGGTGACCAGCGTGGTCCAGGCGGTCGGCGGCACCACGAACGAGGGTCTGCTGGACGGTCCGCTGGCCGAGGCGTGGTTCGCCCAGCCGTCGCGGCTGGCGGTCGACCTCGAGCGTGACCGGCTCTGGGTGGCCGACTCCGAGACCTCGGCCGTGCGCTGGATCGGCGAGGAGGACGGTGCACTCGTGGTGCGCACCGTGGTCGGCACGGGCCTCTTCGACTTCGGCTTCCGCGACGGCCCGACTCCCCAGGCGCTGCTCCAGCACCCGCTCGGCGTGGCGGTGCTGGCGGACGGGTCGATCGCCGTCGCGGACACCTACAACGGCGCGGTCCGACGGATCGCCGACGGTGAGGTCAGCACCCTGGCCACCGGCCTGGCGGAGCCGTCCGGGCTGATGGTCACTCCGGAGGACCCCGCGACCCTGCTGGTGGTGGAGTCGACGGCGCACCGGATCAGCGCGCTCCCGCTGGGCGGGGCGGTGCAGGTGGACGGGTTCTCCCACCGCACCCAGCGCCCGGTGACCGAGGTCGGCGTCGAGGTCGACCTGGTCATCGACTTCACCCCGCCGCCGGGGCAGAAGGTGGACGACCGCTTCGGGCCGCCGTCGCAGCTGCTGGTCACCTCCACCCCCGACGCCCTGATCCGTGGCGGCGAGGGGCGCGGCACCGACCTGACCCGACGGCTGGTCCTCGACCCGACCGTGGGCGAGGGGGTCCTGCACGTCGCGGCCCGCGCCGGCTCGTGCGACGTCGAGGCGGGCGAGGGCGCAGCCTGCCACATGCACCAGCAGGACTGGGGTGTCCCGGTGCGGGTGGCCGCGACGGCTCCGGGCGAGCTCCGGCTGCCGCTGGGGGGTCTCTCCTGAGGTCTGGACCGGAGCGGACCGGGAGGTGTCACGGGTGCGACGTCGGGGAAGGTGGAGGTGGCGGGACGTCGCGCCTCATCGGGCGAACCGGCTCGTTGCACTGACACCACACGACGCAGGCGCTGCGTCCGACGAGAAGGAGCTCGTGATGGGAATCGGACTCGGAATCATCCTGATCGTGGTCGGCCTGGTGCTGGCCCTCGGCGTCGTGAACATCGGGGCCATGGACGACTACGTGGTCGACGCCGCCGCCCTGGGCTGGATCCTCTTCGGCGCCGGGGTCCTGGCGATCGTGCTGGCGCTGATCATCAACAAGCAGCGCGGTGAGCACCACGTGGTCGAGGAGCGCCGCGACCGCTGAGCCGGCGTCGGTTGGAGCGACTGGCCGGAGGAGGGGCCGGCGCCGCAGGCGGACGCCGCAAAAGGAAGCACGGGACGTGACCGGTTCCACGCGGACAGGGAGCGTGGAACGGCCACGGTCCCGTGCGTGAAGGACGTACCGTCTCGGGGTCCCCTTCCCCCTCTCCCCGAGGTCCTCCGTGCCGCACTTCCCCCTGTTCCGTTCGCTGTCGCGCACCAGCGTGCTGGCGGCAATCGCGCTGCTCGCCTCTGTGCTCGCCTCCGTGCTCGTCACGCCGGGAGCCGCCCATGCCTTCATCGACCGTGACTGCTCCGACTTCTCCACCCAGGCCCAGGCGCAGCGTTTCTTCCTGGCTGAGGGCGGTCCTTCCCGCGACCCGCACCGGCTGGACGGCAACGACAACGACGGCTTGGCCTGTGAGAGCCTGCCCTGTCCCTGCCTGGGGGTGACGTCGGGCGGGTCCGGGGCCACCGGCACGACCACCAGCACCACGAAGACCACGACGAAGACCACGACGAAGACCACCGCGAAGACCACCGCGAAGGCGAAGAAGGTCATCCGGCAGGACGCCACCGTGGTCCGGGTGGTCGACGGGGACACCCTCGTGGCCCGTCTGGCCGGCGGCAAGCAGCAGAAGGTGCGACTCATCGGCATCGACACCCCGGAGGTCTACGGCGGTCGTGAGTGCTGGGGCCCGCAGGCCTCGGCCGCGACGAAGAAGATGCTGCCCAAGGGCACGCGCATCCGCCTGGTGTCTGACCCCACCCAAGACGCCAGCGACCGGTACGGCCGGGCCCTGCGCTACGTCACCCGCCAGCGTGACGGTCTCGACGTCAACCGTCACCTGGTCCGCAAGGGCCACGCCGAGGTGTACGTCTACGCCGGCAAGCCGTTCCAGCGCACCGCGAAGTACCGCACCTCGCAGGGCAAGGCCAAGAAGGCCCGACTGGGACAGTGGAGGTCCTGCTGACCTGACCTGCTCCGGGCACGACGCCGGACACACGGCGCCACCGGCACCCTCAGCCTCGCGGAGACACACGACGCTGGAGACAACGGAGGGCCGCATCCGATCGGGGTGCGGCCCTTCGTACGTCCTCGCGCCGAACAGGTCGGGCAGGACTGGGGCGCCAGCGGTGGTGGTGCGGCGCCCGAGAGACAACAGTAAACGGATGTGACGGGTGGGGCGTGCGATCGTCCGCATTCCGAGCGCAACGCCGAAGGGCCGCCCCGCGAGGGGCGGCCCTTCGGTCGTGCTGTGCCTGTCCTGGCGGAGAGGCGTCAGGCGATCAGACTCAGAAAGCAGCCTCGTCGAGCTCCATCAGCGACAGGTCAACGCTCTTCGCGATGGTGAGCTCGGAGGCGATCTTCGGCAGCACGTTGGCCGCGAAGTACTGGGCCGCTGCCACCTTGCCCTGGTAGAAGGACAGGTCCTTGCCGGCATCGCCGTCGAGCTTGGCCAGGGCCACCTCGGCCTGACGCAGCAGCAGCCAGGCGCAGACCACGTCACCGAGCGCCATCAGGACGCGGGTGGTGTTGAGGCCGACCTTGTAGATGTTCTTGATCTCCTCGGCCGACGACATCAGGTCGTTGATCATGAGGCCGACCAGCTCGTTGGCGTCCTGCAGCGCCTTGCCCAGCAGACCGCGCTCCACCTTTAGGCGGGAGTCGCCGTCCTCGGCACCGACGAACGTCTCGATCTCCTTGGCCAGGTACCCGAGCGCGCGGCCCTGGTCCTTGACGATCTTGCGGAAGAAGAAGTCCTGGCCCTGGATCGCGGTGGTGCCCTCGTAGAGGGTGTCGATCTTGGCGTCGCGGACGTACTGCTCGATCGGGTACTCCTGCAGGAAGCCGGAGCCGCCGAAGGTCTGCAGCGACTCGGTGCCGAGCAGGGTCCAGGAGCGCTCCGAGCCGTAGCCCTTGACGATCGGGAGCAGCAGGTCGTTGATGGCCGCGGCCAGCTTGGCCTCCTCGGAACCCGAGCGCCCCTCGTGCTCGGCCAGGTAGGCCGCGTCCTGCCAGGTGGCGGTGTACAGCACCAGCGCGCGCATGGCCTCGGCGTACGACTTCTGGGTCATCAGCGAGCGACGCACGTCGGGGTGGTGGGTGATGGTGACGCGCGGGGCGGTCTTGTCGGCCGACCGGGTGAGGTCGGCGCCCTGGACGCGCGACTTGGCGTACTCCAGAGCGTTCAGGTAACCGGTCGACAGGGTGGCGATCGCCTTGGTGCCCACCATCATGCGGGCGTTCTCGATCACGTCGAACATCTGGGCGATGCCGTTGTGGACCTCGCCGACCAGCCAGCCCCTCGCGGGCTCCCCGCCGCCGACCTGCGGGTCGCCGAAGGTCACCTCGCAGGTGTTGGAGACCTTGATGCCCATCTTGTGCTCGACGTTCGTGACGTAGACGCCGTTGCGCTCGCCGGTGAGCTCACCGGTCTCGTGGTCGAAGTGGTACTTCGGCATCCAGAACAGCGACAGGCCCTTGGTGCCCGGGCCACCCACACCCTCGACGCCCTCGGGACGGGCGAGGACCAGGTGCATGATGTTCTCGGCCATGTCGTGCTCGGCCGAGGTGATGAAGCGCTTCACGCCGGTGATGTTCCAGGAGCCGTCCTCGTTCGGGACGGCCTTGGCGCGCCCGGCCCCCACGTCGGAGCCGGCGTCGGGCTCGGTCAGGACCATCGTGCAGCCCCACTGGCGCTCGACCATGATCTGGGCGGCGCGCTGGTCGCGCTCCACGCCGTTGGCGTTGTTCCACAGCACGCCGGCGAACGGCGGGCCGGCGGCGTACATCCAGACCGGGGCGTTGGCGCCGAGCACCATCTCGCCCAGGGCCCAGACCACCGACGGGGGAGCGGGCGTGCCGCCCAGCTCCTCACGGATCTGGAGGCGCCAGAACTCGGCGTCCATCCAGGCCCGGTAGCTCTTCGTGAACACCTCGCTGATCGGCGCGGTGTGGGTCTTGGGGTCGAACACCGGCGGGTTGCGGTCGCTGTCCTCGAACGAGGCGGCCAGGTCCTCGCGGGACAGGCGCTCGACCTCGGCGAGGACCTCGCGAGCGGTGTCGCCGTCGATCTCGGCGAACGGACCCTTGCCCAGGATCTCGTCTCGGCCGAAGACCTCGAACAGGTTGAACTCGATGTCGCGCAGGTTGCTCTTGTAGTGGCTCACGGCCCCATCCGTTTCTTCTTCGGGAGCCGACCCCGTCGGCTGGTGCGGAACATGCGTACTCAGAACGTGCGTACTCATCAGTAATACTCGTGAGTAACTTAATTGTGCACGTGCTTGCCCCCGGGCGCAAGGGACTCCGGGATTCTCGGTCTGACCAGTGCGACGGCCCCGTGCGCTGACCGGGCGATCCGGAGTGCGGATGTCCGCCGCGGCAGCTCGCCGCCTGCCCGTGGGACGGTCCGGCGCGCCCCGGCCGACGCACTGGTGGACGCCGGCCGAAGGCGGGAGAGCGGCGCGTCCTTGGGCGGGCAGAGTGTCGCGTCCCGGGCGGGCAGGCGGTCTTCCTCGGCGAGCGGTGGTCAAGTCCACCAAGTCAACCGAGTGACTCCACTGTCTCGGCATTCAGGCGGCAGGTCTGTCACACTGGACACCATGCGCGTCTCCGCCAAGTCTGACTACGCCCTGCGAGCCCTCATCGAGATGGCTGGCGGCGACAGCGGTCGTCCCGTCTCCGCGGAGGAGCTCGGTCGTCGTCAGGAGATTCCCCACGGGTTCCTGCAGGCGATCCTCGCCGACCTCCGCAAGTCCGGCGTCGTGGTGTCCCAGCGAGGCCAGTCGGGCGGCTGGCGCCTGGCCCGTCCCGCTTCCGAGGTCTCGGTCGCGGACGTGATCCGCGCCGTGGACGGTCCGCTCGTGTCCGTGTACGGCCTGCGCCCGGAGTCGGTCGAGTACAACGACTCGGCGGCCGTGCTCCAGCACGTCTGGATCGCCGCCCGGCACGCGCTGCGCGACGTGTTCGAGCAGGTCTCGATCGAGCAGCTCTCGACCGCCCAGCTGCCCGAGGTGGTCACCACCCGCACTGCCGACGAGGACGCCTGGCAGCCGCACTGATCTTTCCTTGCTTCGTATCGCAGGCCCGCTCCCTCCTGGGGAGCGGGCCTGCGACGTTCGTGGGGCAGCCCGTCCTCAAAGGCGCGGCCCGGCGCAGGCAGGGCTCAGTGCTGCAGGGGGCGCGTCGTCAGCCAGGTGAGGAGGGGGCGCAACGCCTCCCAGTCCGCGCGCACCCGCTCCACGAGCTCGGGGCCGAGGGCGTCCTGCTCGAAGCCGTACGGCTTGCCGACGTAGAGCTGCTTGTGTCGGATCAGCTCGATCCGGGGGTGATCGGTGGTGTAGCCGCGGGGAGAGGTCTTCACCTTGTCGCCGCTGATCTCCCAGCCGTCGGAGAGGTAGCCGTCGATGAGCGACTGAAGCTCCGGGCCGTACTCCTCGTCGGTGATCGCCTCGCGCACCTTGGCCAGGCGCTCTGGACGGGCGTCATAGAAGCCGCCGCCCACCCGGGTGCCGCGCGGGGAGATCTCGAAGTACCACCCCGTGGCCTGGGCGACCCCGACGAACGCCCCCTGGTGCGTCTTGTAGGGCGCCCGGTTCTTGGCGAAGCGCACGTCCCGGTACGGCCGGAAGATCTTGGCCGGGCCGAACTGCGGCTCGAGCGCCTTCATCAAGGCCTCCATCGGCTGGCGCACCGACTCCAGGTACACGTGCTTGTTCGCCTCCCAGAACGTCTTGGTGGGCTCGACCTCGAGGTCGTCGTAGAAGTCCAGGGCTGCGACAGGGAATCCGGTGAACTGCACGCCCCTGAGCCTAGGCGCAGGCATGTGAGCGAGGTGGGGGCGCGGGGGAAGAGCGGCGCGAAAGCCCCCGATGGCGCGGTGACCTGCACGTTTGCCTCGGGGTGGGGGTCGATTTGGCTGTTGTCGGTCTTCCGGTGCTAAGGTTTCACCTGTCGCCGCAAGGGACACGGACACAGCCCAGAAGGGTTGCTTGGCCGGGTCTTGTTGCAGAGGACGCCCGATCGTTTGGTTCTTAGGAGCTGGCGCTCGGAACACTGAATCGCTCGATTTGACCGAGAGATTCACTCCGACTAAGTTTAGTCGGGTTGCTCCGGAACGAAGTGGCCGCGGAAACGCGGGGTGCGGGATCCGGATGTGCTTGATCCTTGAGAACTCAACAGTGTGTCATAGTCGACGAATTAGTTTGATATGCCCCGTCGGCTACAGCTCTTCGGAGTGGTAGTCAACGGATTTCTTTGACAATGAATTCTGACAACGTAAGTTAGTCAGGGTTTGTTCTGTCGGGAATTGGCTTTTCTTTGAAATTTCAATGGAGAGTTTGATCCTGGCTCAGGACGAACGCTGGCGGCGTGCTTAACACAT
>JAZQNT010000034.1:0-2800 GCA_045627505.1 Nocardioides sp. | reverse complement strand
GCTGGGCAGGGGTGACTGTGACGCTGACTGTGACGCTGGCTGTGACGGGGCCCGTCCCCGGGGGCGGGCCCCGTCACGTGCGGCTCGGGAGGGCCGGTGGAGGGTCAGGCGGGTGGGTGTGGCAGCACCTTGTGGGTGCCGTCGCACCACGGGAGCCTGCTCGACCGGGCACACCGGCACACAGCCACGACCGGGCGCGTCACCGGGACGCTCGCGGGGCCCGGCGGCTCGGACACGGGCCAGCGGGTGGCGCCCCGGACCAGCAGCGGCCCCCCGGGGCACACCGTCGCCGAGACGCCGTCGGGCCAGCCACCGTCGGGCCAGCCGCCGTCAGGTTCCTGCGTTCCCCGTGCCCGCTCCGGGTGCGACTCGGGGGTACTCATGCCGGGGGTGCTCATGCTCGCACCCCGGCGGGCTCGAGGGCGTTCCAGCGCTCCAGCATCGTGCGAGCGTTGAGACTGTCCAGGACCACGCAGGCTGCGGCACCGAACAGCACGTCCTCCCGGAGTTCAGGGTGCTCCTCGACCAGCGCGCCACAGATGTCGCGCGCCGCCAGTTGCTCGTGCACCGCGTCGGCCTCGACGTGCTCGTCGTAGTACTCCGCCGCGGCTTCCGGCAGGCCCAGGCGGCGCATCCCGGCGGCCACGTCACGGCAGGGGAGGGAACTGGTGGCCTTGAACGCAGCCAGGTGACCCACGGCGGCGCCGCGGAGGCGCCGGTTGAGGGCGAAGAGGTTCATCACGTTCGTGGACGCGAGGGTGGTGGCGTCGGCCGTGTCGAGGTACGCCCCGGGGTCGGAATCAAGTCCACAGGCCTCCAGCGCACGCGCGAAGAGCGCCTGGTGCAGGCGTTCGGGACGACCGCCCCCGTACTCGTCGTACTGCAGCTCGGCGAGGGCCACCTTGGCCCGGCCGTGCAGGCGAGGCAGGAGGAAGCTCTGGGGGTCGGACTCCTTGAGGTGGTAGATGCTGCGCTGGCGCATGAAGTCCTGGACCTCCTCGAGGGTGGCGTTCCTGCGCAGGTGCCGGGTGAGCGTGGATCCGCGGGGTTCCAGGACGAGGCTGAACAGCTCGGTCGCGACGTCCCGGTCCCCGGCCCGATGCAGCAGGGGGGCGCATGCTCGACGGACCCCTTCCTCGAAGATGGCCTCGAGGGAGCGACGGAAGTCGATCACGGCTGGGTCCCACTCGCGGGAGTCCTCCACGTCCTCGAAGCCGCTGTGGTGCAGTTCGTAGCAGGTCCACAGGGCCGTCTGCAGGTCAAGGTCGCCCAGGGAGTCGTGAGGTGTCACTGTCACTGTCACGGGGGGCGGGGCGTCGACGGCTGACAGGCTCTGGACCGGCGAGGTGAGTCGGTCCCGGACCCACTGGCTCAGCGGTCCTCTGGGTGTTGGTGTGCGCATGTAGTCCTCCTTCCCCACGCAGTACCCCCGGCGAACGCGAACCAATCTTTTGGTTCGGAGGTGTAGGTGGGGGTGAAAGGGGGTA
Source organism: Nocardioides sp. (assembly GCA_045627505.1). GTDB lineage: Bacteria > Actinomycetota > Actinomycetes > Propionibacteriales > Nocardioidaceae > Nocardioides. Next base: position 1,313 of record JAZQNT010000034.1, on the reverse strand, counting down.
GGCGAAGTGGACTCGGGCTCACTCGTGCGTGCTCGGCGAGTGGCGTAGGGCCCGGGCCAACGTGCCCGCTGGAGACCACGGCGGGTCACCACGCACACCGAGGGGGTCCATGAGCATGACCCTGATGCATGAAGGACTTGCGGTACCAGCACGATTTGCCATACCAGCGCAGAGGACGCCGCGTCGGGAGGCGACGCGGGAGCTGTTGGAGATCCTCCCTCACCTCGAGGGGGAGGAACGCGCGGCGGTGGTCAACGAGGTGGTGATGATCAACCGGGGTGTGGCCGATTCCATAGCCTCGCGCTACTACGGCCGCGGAGTGGAGGACGAGGACGTCGACCAGGTGGCCCGAGAGGGGCTGGTCAAGGCGGTGCGTCGCTTCGACCCGACGATCCGCGACGACCTCCTGACGTTTGCCGTGCCGACGATCAGGGGCGAGATCAAGAGGCACTTCCGGGACCTGGGCTGGAGCGTCCGTCCTCCCCGCCGGATCCAGGAGTTGCAGCAACGGGTGTCTCCGGCTCAGGAGCAGCTCGAGCACGAGTTGGGGCGGGCGCCGTCCCCCGACGAGGTGGCCGAGCGGCTCGAGGTGTCCCGCGCCGAGTACGACGAGGCGTTGGGTGCCTATGGCTCCTTCTCCTTGACCTCGCTCGACCAGGCGGTCGGCGAGAACGGAGCCGCGCTCGGCAGCCTGTTGGGCACGGAGGATCCCGGTCTGTCGGCCGCCGAGGCCAGGACCGTGCTGGCGCCGTTGCTCAAACGCCTCACCGACCGCGAGCGCAGGATCCTGCACCTGCGCTTCTTCGAGGACCGGACCCAGGCGGAGATCGGTGAGGTCCTGGGGGTGACCCAGATGCAGGTCTCCAGGCTCCTCTCGGGCATCCTCGCGCGGTTGCGGGACGAGCTGCAGGGGACGGAGTTGCAGGGGACGGAGGCGCAGGGGACGGAGGCGCAGTCCGAGGCGCAGTCCGAGGCGCAGTCCAGGGCGGCGTAGGCACTCGGTGGGTCCCGGCGCTCGGGGAGGGCACCGGGACCCCCGCGTCGGCGAACGCGAGCCTGCCGCCCGCGCTTGCTGCGTGGCCCGGTCCTAGCTCGGTTCGAGGAAGCTCGGTTCGAGAACCTCGGGCAGTTCCGTCGCCTCACGCCTGTCGTCGTCGGCCGGGAGGGCTTCCGCTTCCGGCAGGTGGCGTGAGGCAATCACTTCGCGGGCGAGGTCGCGCAACTTGGTGTTGGTCTGGCTGCTGTAGCGGCGCATGGCCTCGAAGGACCCCTCCATGGTGAGTCCGTAGCGCTGCATGAGGATGCCCTGCGCG
>JAZQNT010000033.1:0-2716 GCA_045627505.1 Nocardioides sp. | reverse complement strand
TGGCCCTGCCGGAAGGGCCGGGCCCGTGGAGTGAAGCAGATATGTTCCTTTTCGAGCCCGACGGCGCCACACCCATGGCGTCTGATCAGCGCCCGTTAGCCCGAGCCCGGCGGCGGGAAGCTTTTGCGGACTCGCTCCTATGGGTGGGCAGCGGAGCGCAGAAACGTGCACTCATAGTCTCTGCTAGGCCAATGGCGGATGAAACCGGAGCGTTCAACGGATCAGTGGTGGCCTTTGGCGATGTCACGGAAACGATGCTGGCTCTCCGGGCCAAGGACGACTTCGTGGCCAGCGTTTCGCATGAACTCCGTACGCCGCTCACGTCAATCATTGGCTACCTCGATCTGGCCTTGGCTGACGCGGAGGAGATGAATTCCGATTCGCTCCAGGCTGCACTCGGAGTGGCGTTGCGTAACGCTGAGCGGCTCCTGGTCCTGCTGGACCCGACGCCCCACCAGGGTGCCCAGCGGTCCGCTCCCCGCCCGCAGGACCAGGGTCGCGACCAGACGGACGAACACGGGCACCACCAGCAGCATCCCGACCGCGAGCAGCGTGACCCCACCCAGGATTGCCCCCACTTCCACCTGCGACAGCCCGTACGTGTCGTTGATCCAGGTGCCGCGGGCGATCCAGCACACGAGGAAACCGGCGATCAACGGCACCACGCGCCACCACGGCACGTCCGCGACGTTGTTGTCGCGGGAGCGGGCGAGCAACCGGCGCGACGTCCGGCACTGGGGCAGGACCGCTGCCGCCACTCCGGCCAAGGGGACGCCGACCAAGGCGCACGCCCACGCGGCGGCCGGCGGAAGGAAGGACGCGGCGGTCCCGCCCTGACCCGCGAGCGTAGTCCGGGCCGCCAGTGGGACGAGCGCGAGGAAGACCACCGTCCCGAGGAGCGCACCCAGGGCCCCGGCGACGCCGACCTCCGTGGCCGCCACGACCCGGGTCTGGGAGGTGCTGAGCCCGAGCAGCCGCAGGTTGGCCAACCGGCGGTCCCGGAGCCGCGCCGACAGCCGCGCGACGGTGACGACGAGCACCAGCACGGGCAGCGCGACCATCCCGACGGTGCCCGCCACCAGCAGCGTCACCTCGTTGTGCCCGAACGCGTCGTTGGTGCCGACCCGGGAGTGCGCGACACCCCACACGAGCAGGAGCACGAGCGAGGCCAGGGCGCCGGCCACCAGGGTCACGACGGTGCGCGCCCGCTGTCCGGCCGTGCCCAGGGCGAGACGCATCCCGAGGCTGAAGGCGGGCCTCACGCGAAGGCACCTGTCGCCGGGGTCAGCATCGCACCGTCCTGCATCGTCACCAGCGCGTCGAGGTGGGAGGCGACCAGGTTGTCGTGCGTGACCACCAGGAGCGTCGTCCCGGACGAGCGGGTCATCGCGACGAGGGCGTCGAGCACCGCCTCGGCGTTCACCGAGTCGAGCGCCCCGGTCGGCTCGTCGGCCAGCACGATCCGTGGCTCGTGCACCATCGCCCTCGCCACCGCGGCGCGCTGCGCCTGCCCGCCGGAGACGGCGCCGGTGCGCGAGTCCGCCAGCTCCGCGACGCCGAGGAGGTCGAGCAGCTCCATGGCGCGAGGCCGAGCATCCTTGGCGCGCCGGCCCAGCATCTGCAGCGGCAGCATGACGTTCTCGACCAGCGTCAACTCGGGCACCAGGTCGCCGAACTGGAAGACCACACCCATCCGTTCCAACCGCAGCCGACTGCGCTCCTTGTCGGACAGACCGGTCAGGTCGACACCGTCGACGGTCACCGTGCCCTCGTCAGGAACGACGACACCGGCGAGGCAGTGCAGCAGGCTCGACTTGCCCGAGCCCGACGCGCCCATCAGCGCGGTGCTGCTCCCGGCGTCCAGCGCGAGCGAGGCGCCGCGCAGGGCAGGCGTGGATCCGTAGGAGAGCGTGAGGTCGCGCGCGGTGAGCATCATGAGCCTCCTCGGGTGTCGCGGGCGACGTCGAGCGCCTGCCGGGTCTGCTCGAGCCGGGCGGCCGACTCCTCGATCCACCGCAGGTCGGCGTCGAGGTGGGCGAGCTCGTAGGTGATCGCGAGCAGGTCGGCGCCCGCGGCGTCACGCCGGGCCTGCTGGAGCTCGCGCATCCGCTCCAGGTGGCTGGCCCGCTGACCGGCCAGGACTGCGGTGGCGTCACGCTCGGACAGCAGCGCGACGGTGAGCCGGGCGTAGAGCGTCGAGGTGGCGAACAGGTCGGGTGCCTGCGGGGTGCTCACCCACGCGTCGACGGCGGTGACGCCCTCCGAGGTGATCTCGTACAGGCGACGCTCAGGACCCTGCCCCGCCTCGATGTCGGCGAGCGTCACCAGGCCCTTCTTCTCCAGGCGGGACAGGGTCGCGTAGACCTGCCCGAAGGCCAGCGGACGCTTGTGCGCGAACCACCGGTCGTAGTCCTGCTTCAGGGTGTAGCCGTGGGCCGGCGCGGGCTCCAGCAGCGCCAGCAGGGTGTCGGAAGTGCTCATGCCGCCGGACTATACACACGGTGTATAGATGTGGGGAGTAGTTCGGCCGAGCGCGTCAACAGGCGGAGCGAGAGCCCTGGTGTGGCCGATTGCTGTCACCGGGTGACACCGATCGGCCACACAAGCCCGGAGACACCCAGTTCCGTGCCCAGGTCCATGCCGACGACCCGCTCGACGGTTCCCAATCACCGCTCACGGGTGGACACTGCGAAGGGCAGGCACTCCACCCGAGGAG
>JAZQNT010000032.1:0-2662 GCA_045627505.1 Nocardioides sp. | reverse complement strand
GCACGAGGTGACCGGCCCCGACGGCAAGGCCTGGATCTACGACTTCGAGATGAGCCACCCCACCGAGGTCCCGTACGCAACGCCCGAGGTCTTCGTGGACGCGGTGCACGCGATGTGGGACGACCGGTGCGAGGTCGACGGTCTGAACGCCCTGGTGTTGGTGGCGGGCCTGACCTGGCGCCAGGTGGTGGTGCTGCGGGCGATCGCCTCCTACCTGCGGCAGGGCGGGTTGCCGTACCGGTTGGAGAGCACGGTGGCGGCCCTGCGCGCCAACGCCTCGGTGACCCGCCTGCTCGCCGAGCTCTTCGAGGTCAGGTTCGATCCCGATCGGTTCGAGGACGAGGCCGCGCGCGCCGAGGCAGAGGCGCGCGTCGCCGGCGAGCTGGCCGCGGAGCTGGACGCGGTGGAGCGGCGCGACCACGACCGGATCCTGAGGGCCCACCTCAGCGTGCTCGACGCGACCCTGCGCACCAACCACTTCCGCACCGACGCGGTCGGGGACGCCTCGACGTCGGGGCCCGAGGGATCGCCGCGTCCCCACCTGGCGCTGAAGCTGGCGCCGCGGCGCATCCCGGGGCTGCCCGAACCGCGTCCGGAGTTCGAGGTGTTCGTGCACTCGCCGCGGGTCGAGGGGCTGCACCTGCGCTTCGGCGCGGTGGCCCGCGGCGGTCTGCGGTGGTCGGACCGCTCCGACGACTTCCGCACCGAGGTCCTGGGCCTGGTGAAGGCGCAGATGGTGAAGAACAGCGTCATCGTGCCGGTGGGGGCGAAGGGCGGGTTCGTCGCCAGGCAGCTGCCCGACCCGCGGGACCGTGAGGCGTGGTTGGAGGAGGGGATCGCCTGCTACCGGGCCTTCGTCTCCTGCCTGCTCGACGTCACCGACAACCTGGTGGAGGGCACCGTGGTGCCACCGCCGCGGGTGGTGCGCCGGGACGCGGCGGACCACTACCTGGTGGTGGCGGCCGACAAGGGCACCGCCGCCTTCTCCGACATCGCCAACGCGCTCTCCGCCGACTACGAGTTCTGGCTGGGCGACGCGTTCGCCTCGGGCGGCTCGGTGGGCTACGACCACAAGCGGATGGGGATCACCGCCCGGGGGGCGTGGGTGTCCGTGCAGCGGCACTTCCGTGAGCGGGGCGTGGACGTGCAGAGCGTGCCGTTCACCTGCGTGGGGATCGGGGACATGTCCGGGGACGTGTTCGGCAACGGGCTGCTGTGCTCGCCGGCCACGAAGCTGGTGGCGGCCTTCGACCACCGCGACGTCTTTCTCGACCCGGACCCCGACCCGCGCACCTCCTTCGTCGAGCGCCAACGGCTCTTCGACACCCCGCGCTCCAGCTGGCAGGACTACGACCGCGCCCTGATCTCCGAGGGCGGGGGCGTCCACAGCCGGTCGGCGAAGACCATCCCGGTCTCCCCGCAGGTGCGCCGCGCGCTGGGGATGGCCGACGAGGTGGAGCAGGTGAGCCCGGAGGAACTCATCCGGGCCGTGCTGACCGCCCCCGTCGACCTGCTCTGGAACGGCGGCATCGGCACCTACGTCAAGGCGTCGTACGAGACCCACGCCGACGTCGGCGACCCGGCCAACGACGCGATCCGGGTGGACGGGCGGGACCTCCGGGCCCGAGCCGTGGGGGAGGGCGGGAACCTCGGGTTCACCCAGGCCGGGCGGGTGGAGCTGGCGCGCACCGTGCGACCGCGGGGCAGCGACCCGGAGGACCGTGCGAGCCGGGGGGCCGTGAACACCGACTTCATCGACAACTCCGCCGGCGTGGACACCTCCGACCACGAGGTGAACATCAAGATCCTGCTCGACGCGGTGGTGGCGAGCGGCGGCATCGACGTCGGGCAGCGCAACCAGCTGCTGGCAGCGATGACCGACGAGGTCGCCACGCTGGTGCTGCGTGACAACTACCAGCAGAACCTTGCGCTGGCCGACGAGGCGGCGGCCGCAGTGGAGGCGCTGCACGTGCACGAGCAGTGGATGCGCGAGCTGGAGGCGCGGGGGGTGCTGGACCGCGCGTTGGAGTCCCTGCCCAACCGGACCGACGTGCGTCGGCGCCGCGAGACGGGTGAGGGGCTGACGGTGCCCGAGCTCTCGGTGCTGCTGTCGTGGACCAAGATCGTGATGGCCGAGGAGCTCCTTGCCTCGACCGTGCAGGACGAGGAGTACCTGCGCGGCGAGCTGATCCGGTACTTCCCCAGCGCGCTGCGCCAGGACCGCCGGGGAGAGATGGTGGCCCACCCGTTGCGGCGCGAGATCGTCACCACGCAGGTGGTGAACAGCGTGGTCAATGAGGCGGGCGTCACGGCGTGGTCGCGGACCGCCGAGGAGACCGGTGAGGGCGCCCCGCAGTTCGCACTGGCGCACCTGGTCGCCGGCGAGCTGTTCGGGTGCGCGGCGCTGCGGGAGGGCATCGCCGGCCTCGACCACCAGGTGGACGCCGCGGTCCAGACCCGGATGCGTGCGGAGGTGCGCACGCTGCAGCGGCGGGCCGTGCGGTGGCTGCTGGCGCGCGCCGGTGGCTCGGGGGTGGACGCCGAGGCGGTGGTGGACGCCTTCAGCGTCCCGGTGCAACGGCTGTTGGTGGGGTTGCCGCGGTTGATCTCCGGGACGGCGGCCGACGCGGCCTCGAGCCGGCGGCGGGAGTGGGTGGCCGCG
>JAZQNT010000031.1:0-4636 GCA_045627505.1 Nocardioides sp. | reverse complement strand
ATGAACGTCCCGGCCGCGGCTCTCTCGTCAGCTGGCAGGTGCAACTCAGCGCTTGGTCCTGAACCTGACGTTGGTGGCTGCGGATGCGCCGTGCGCCGTCTTCGTCCTGACCGAGACCTTGTACTTCGTGCCCGGACGCAGCTTCGTGAGCTTCGCGCCGCTGCGGGCGCGCACGCCGTCGCGGTAGGTCTTGGTGTGCTTGCCCTTGGCGTCGCGCCAGGTCATGGTCACCACGTAGTCCTTCACGCCGCCGGGCGCGGTGGACGGCTTGGTCCAGGTCAGCTTGGCCGTCGAGCGGGTGACCTTGCCCGCCTTGAGCTTGCGCACCTTGCCCGGGGTCGTGGACGGACGCACCGTCACGGTGGACGTGCTCCGGGTGACCTTGCCGGCGGCGTCGCGGACCCACCGGGACACGGTGTGGGTGCCCGTCTTGAGGGTGACGTTGGCGCCGAGGTAGCGACCCTCGCTCTGCCAGGAACGGGGACGGTCGAGACCCCAGTCGCGACGCTTGATGGTCACCCCGTCCACGTCGACACCGGCGGCCACCACCGCGGTGTCGTCCCAGGCGTCGTACCCGATCGCCAGGTGCGCGGACGCAGACCTGCCGACGACCGTGCACTCCTTCGCCTTGCCGCTGGCCTTGGCGAAGGCGGCACAGGGCCGCGCCGTGTTGTCGGAGCCGAAGGACGGTGCGTGCACATCAGGCGGACGGACCACGCGCACGGTGGCTCCGAGCGGCGACACCCCGAGCACCTCCACCCGCACACCGTCACCGAGCGGCACCACCTCTCCGGTCACGAACCCCTGCCGCTCGTTCGAGTACAGGCCCAGCCCGGCGGGTCGGGCGGTCGCCAACGGCAGGACGTCGGCGCCGGAGTCACGCTCGGGCGACTCCACCGCGGAGTCGACGAAGACCCCCACATGACCACGACGGGTCCAGATCGGCCCTTGGGCAGCCTTCACCCGGCTCAAGTAGTCCCTCTCGTGCCGCTCCTCGCAGTCCTCGTCCCCCTCCCCGTCCGCGCCGTAGCCGCAGACGTCGTCACGCGCCACCACCGTGCCGTACTTGGTCGGCCAGTCCGCGCCCATCCCGTCGCGGTAGGTGATGTAGGTGTGCGAGGCGTCGCCCAGCGGGACGACCACGGTCGTGACCCCGGCAGCGGCGCTCATCGGCACGATGGTGAACGTCTCCTCCCGCTGCACCGCCGCCACCGTCCGACGTCGGTCGGCCACCCCGAGCTCCGCCAACTCAGCCGGACCGAAGCGCATGGCGTGGTTGTTGTCGCCCATCACCGACACCAGCGAGCCGTACTCGTACAGGCCGGGCTCGGGAAAGCGCTCCCCCTGATGCGCGGCCTGCCCCATGGCGTGGCGCAGGCCGAGGTTGTGCCCGACCTCGTGCGCCAGGACGGCCACGTCCAGGTACTTGACCGGAATCTCGCCCGTGTCCTCCTGCGGTCCGTCCGCGCGCCAGTGCGCGGGGAGCATGTGGATACCGGGGGCTTGGAGGAAGGCCTGTCCGGCGTATTCGCAGTCAGCCTCGGCCACCACCACCCAGGTCGCGTCGACGGCGCCGCTGCTGGGTGCCACCGCACCCACGTACTTGCTGAGCAGGTCGCGCCAGGCCTTCACGGAGCACGGCGCCTCACCGCTCCGGAACGTCTGGAACGACTTGTACCGGAACCGGTAGGCACCGGCGGTCTCCCGGTCGTACTCCGCGTCGAGTCGGTCCACCACCGCGCGGGACTCGGCCGCCGTGGTGCCGTGCGACCCCTTCGGGGTGTTCACGGCGAGAACGTGCACGTCGTAGCGGTTCACCGTCGCGGCGGCCGCCGTCCCACCGCCGGAGGAGTCCTTGAGCGCACCGGAGGGCGCCGAGTGGCGCCGCTTCAACGGTGTCCCGTCCGGGTCTACGACGACGTCGGAAGCACGCTCGAGACCGGAAGCCGGCGGGGTCTCCGGCGCGGAGTGGGCCACCCCGCCCAGGGTCGAGAGCGGCAGCAGCAACGCGGTGGCGACGGCGGCTGCTCGGGAGAAGGTCGCATTCACCGAGCCATCATGCGGGTTGCTCCGGTGGCGCCGGCCGCCCCGCGCCGCACCGCGCGTCCACTCTCATGCGGAGGTAATCGTGAAAACCCCTGGCCGGGGTCGCCGGACGGCGGAACATGGATCTGCCAACCGTCCCCGACCAGCTCGGATGCCACCATGAAGCGTTTCGTCACCGGCCTCGCAGCCCTCGCCCTGAGCACCGGCGCCCTCGCCGCCGCCACGACCACCGCAGCCGACGCGGCGAAGCCGGCCATGTACAAGAACTGCACCGCCCTGAACAAGGTCTATCCGCACGGGGTGGGCAAGGCCAAGGCCGTCGACCGGACCTCGGGCAAGCGCGTCACCACCTTCAAGCGCTCCACCAAGCTCTACAACCAGGCGATGAAGCACAACCGCGGCCTGGACCGGGACAAGGACGGCATCGCCTGCGAGAAGCGTTGAGGCTCCGCCCCCTAGGTCCGCCCCGGGCCTCATCCGGGCCTCAGTTGAGGGCGGGGGTGTCCTCCGGGATCACCCCGTCGCCGTACAGGTACAGGGCCAGGTCCCGGTAGGCGGCCAGCGCGACCCGCTGGGTCAACGGACCGTAGGAAATGCGCGCCACCCCCAGCGCCTCGTACTCCGCGGCGCGCAACGCACCCGGCAGGCCGATCACGCTCACCTTGCGCTCCCCGATCCCGGCGACCAGCGCCCGGGTCACCTCCGCGTCCAGCACCCCGGGGACGAAGACCAACGCCGCGCCGACGTCGAGGAACGCCTGCCCGCGCCGGATCGCCTCGGCCACCTTCTGCTCGTCCGAGAGGTCCTGACCCCGGACGAAGACGTCGGTACGGGCGTTGAGCTGGAAGTCGTCCAGCCCCTCGGCCCGGGCCGCGGCCACCACCTGCTCCATCACCGCCACCGACTCCTCGAACGGCTGCAACCGGTCCTCGACGTTCGCCCCCACCACGCCCACCCCGATCGCCCGACGGGTCACCTCACCGGGCTGGCCGAAGCCGGCGTCGAAGTCGGCGCTCACCGGCAGGCCGGTGGCCTGCACGATCCGCTCCACCGCCGCCAGCAGCAGATCCAGCGGCATCTCGCCGTCGGGGAACCCGTGGCTGGCCGCGATCGAGTGCCCGGCGGTGGCCACCGCCGCCGTCCCCTCGAGGTCGGAGACCACCTTGGCCGTGATCGGGTCCCACACGTTCACCACCCGCAGGATCTCGGGGGCCTCGTGCAGGGCCTTGAGGGTGCGAGCCTTCGCCTGGACGTCCACGTCAGCAGTCATGCCCCGACGCTACGGTCACCGACCCCCGACCGGAACCCCCTCGCGTCGCCTCAGCGGGGGGAGAGGGCGTCGAAGACCCCCGCCCGACGCTGGTCCAGGGCGGACGGGCGACGGTGCAGCCGCTCGTGCAGCAGGTGCTCTGCCTCCTTGGCCCGCCCGGCGTGCACCAGCGCGTTGAGGATCGTCTCCTCCACCATCTCGCGCTGCGCCGCTGAACCACCCGCACGCGGCAGCAACGGGTGCACGTCGGTGAGCAGGTCGGCAGCCCGGGCCCACTCCCCGCCCAGGTAGGCCAGCAGCGCGTCGCACAGGTCGGTGATCGCGCGACCGGTCTGCGCCGGGGTACGCACGCAGTGCTCGCGCAGCTCGGCCAACCGCGCGCTGTCCCCGGCCGCGGCCAGCGCGAACGCGGCGTGCATCGCCACGAACGGCGTCTCGGGACGCATCAACAGGTCCTGGTCGATCACGTCGAGCACCGCACCGACCGGCGGCGGCGCCCCTTCGCCGGTGAACGCCGCCGGCACCGCCAGCCCGGAGGCCGCGGTGTCCCAGTCGGAGACCGCCACCTGCCAGCGCCACAGCAGCGACGTGGAGTCGATCAGCGCCCGCACCCCGGAGACGGCCGGCGGGGCGAGCTGGGAGTAGTAGCGGGCCCGCACGGCCTCGGTGTCGCCGAGCGCCAGCTCGTGCAGCGCCGCGTGCCAGGCGAAGTGGGCCCGGTGCGAGGCCGAGGCGCCGGACTGCGCGACCCAGTGGTCGAGCCAGACCCGTCCCTCCTCGTGCTGGCCGGTCTCGTACATGACGTGCGCAGTGGCGTGCACCGCGTGGCCCGAGGACGGTTCGCAGCTGAGCGCGGACTCGGCCAGCAGGCCGGCCTCCTCGTAGCGACCCTGGTCCTGACGGGTGAAGGCGAGCAGCGAGATGTACCACCAGTGGTCGCCGTAGGCGGGCGCCAGACCCTCGCCCAGGTCCCACGCCTCCCGCTGGACGTCCACCACGCCGGATAAGTCGATCGCCGCCACAGCCGAGGAGTCGGCGAGCACGTCGCGCGGGTAGTTGGCGATGTGCGACATCAACGCCTGGGTGCCGCCGTGCCGCACGTCCTGGGCCCGGCGGGTGATCACGTCGACCAGCGACGCCTCACGGTCGTCGCCGCGCCTGCGGACCGCGTCCTGGGCCGCACTCAGCGACGCCGCGACGTCGGTGTGCGCCCCGGCCTCGTGCCCCAGCATCGCCAACGCGGCGTGCGCCAGGGCGAACGTCGGGTCGAGCTCGGTGGCCTCGCGGATCTTCTCCTCCGCACCGTCCTGGAGCAGCATG
>JAZQNT010000030.1:0-1694 GCA_045627505.1 Nocardioides sp. | reverse complement strand
TTGCGCTGGTCGGCGCCTTCGCCGAGAGCCCGCGGATCCAGGGTGCTGGCAGTTCGCTGGTGAACCCGACTCGGGTCGACACGCTCAAGGACGCGTTGACTGCCCGCCTGGCCGGAGGATCCGAGCTGACCTACACGCCGGGGTACCGGGCCGACACCGGAGCGGCCGGCCCAGAAGACCTGGCGGCGGCGCGACGGGCAGCTGAGGAGGCCGACGTCGCCGTGCTGGTGGGGGGGCTGCCGCCCCAGTACGAGTCCGAGGGCGTCGACCGACGCGACCTGCGCCTGCCGCCCTCGCAGGACGCACTGGTGGAGGTGGTCTGCTCCGCGAACCCGCGCACCGTGGTGGTCCTGGTCAACGGCGCCCCGGTGATGATGCCGTGGGCCGACCGACCAGCGGCGGTGCTGGAGGCCCACCTCGGCGGCCAGGCTGGCGGGGCGGCGTTGGCCGACGTCCTGGTGGGGGATGCGGAGCCCGGCGGACGTCTGGCCGAGTCGATCCCGTTCTCCGCGCAGGAACTGCCGGCCGACGCGGACTTCGCCCGCCGTCCCACGCAGGTGGAGTATCGCGAGACGCACCACGTCGGGTACCGCTTCCACGACACCGCCGGGATGCCCGCGCGGTTCCCGTTCGGGCACGGGCTCGGCTACACCACCGTCGAGGTGTCAGGCCTTGAGGTGTCCGTGGAGGGGCAGCAGGTGCGACTGGCAGTCACCGCCTCCAACTCCGGGGGTAGGGCTGGTTCGGCGGTGTTGCAGGTGTACGTCCACGACGTCGAGTCGTCGGTGGCGCGGCCGGAGCAGGAACTCAAGGCGTTCGAGAAAGTCTACCTCGTGCAGGGCGAGGAGCGGCGGATCGAGTTCCTGCTGGATGCTCGGGCGTTCGCCGTGTTCGACGTGGCCAGCGGCGACTGGATGGTCGAGGCCGGGGACTTCGAGCTGCGGGTGGGCCTGTCCTCGGTCGACGTGCGCGAACGGGCGCTGGTGCGCGTGGAGTCCGACGACGAGGTCACGCCGGTGCCGGGCACCGTCTCGTCCGTCGCCACGACCGAGGAGTTCGAGCGGTTGCTGGGGCACGCCGTCCCGGTTCCTGCCCGCACGGACGTGTTCACCGAGGACTCCACGGTCAGTGACCTGGAGGGCACCTGGCTGGGGCGCCGGGCGCGCAAGGTGATCGCGGTGAGCACCGGCGCGCGGGTGGAGGGCGGGGACGGCGACAACGCTCCGGTGCTCGCTGCGGCCATGGAGGAGATGCCGCTGCGCGCGGCGGTCGCGCTCTCGGGCGGGAAGCTCAGGTTCACGATGCTGGACGTGTCGCTCAAGGCGCTGAACGCGGGCCGGAGGAAGTGAGGCCGGAACGCCGCGGCATTCTTCCTCTTCCGGTTGCGTGGACCGTCCAGGGGCGAGGCGGCACGGATACCTGATCTGAGCGTGGTGGGAGAACGCGGCCACCACTACGGTCGAACACATGTTCGAGGGTGCGTTGGTCCAGGAGCAGCGGGTGGACGAGATGTCCGCCCGCTCGCTGTTGGCTGCGGCTCGGGCGGAGCAGGTGGTGGCGCGTCGGGCCGAGGCGAACTTGTTGGAGTGGGCGTTGCGGTGGGCGGTGCTGCATCCGTCTGCTGACGGCACGGCTGGCGCGGATGATGCGGCGGTGTTCTTCGATGCTGCGGGTGTGGAGCCGTTGGCCGGCGA
>JAZQNT010000029.1:0-15371 GCA_045627505.1 Nocardioides sp. | reverse complement strand
GCCGTTCTCGTTCACCTCGACGCTGCCCGACGGGTCACAGGTCCACCTGCGCGGCTTCGCCGACCGGCTCGAGATCGACGCGCAAGGACGCGTGGTGGTCGTCGACCTCAAGACGGGGAAGTACCCCCCAACCGACAAGTCGCTGGCCGAGAACCCCCAGCTCGGGATCTACCAGTACGCGGTCGAGCAGGGCGGCTTCGACGACGTGCTGGCCCCCGGCTCCCTCTCCGGGGGCGCTGAACTCTGGCAGCTGCGGGCCTCGAACAAGGACGTCCCCAAGGTGCAGGCGCAGGCGCGCCAGGACCGCGACGACGAGGGGTGGGTGCTGGCGGAACGCCAGCTGGCCGCCACGGCAGCGGTGATCCGCGACGAGGAGTTCGTGGCGATCCCCGGCAAGCACTGCGACTTCTGCGCCTTCACCGCGCTCTGCCCCGCCACGACGAAGCCCGGAGTGATCAGTTGAGCACCCAGCCAGTGGGCACCCAGCAGCCGACGCACCTCCGGATCGCCACGCCAGCCGACCTGCGCGCGATCACCGGCGCGCCGTTCACCGTCTCCGACCAGCAGTGGGAGGCGATCAGCGCCCCTCCCGAGCCCGGGGTGGTGATCGCCGGCGCGGGTTCGGGGAAGACCGAGCTGATGTCGGCCCGCGTCATCTTCCTGGTGGCCAACGGCTTCGTGCGACCCGACGAGGTACTGGGCCTGACCTTCACCACCAAGGCGACCGCCGAGCTGTCGCACCGCATCCGCGGCGCCCTGGCCCGGGCCGGGCTCGACCGGGGCGAGCCGGCTGAGGACGGAGGACCGGGGGAGCTCCTCGAGCCCGTCGTCGCCACCTACAACGCCTACGCCGCCTCCCTGCTCTCCGAGCACGGCCTGCGCATCGGGCACGAGCCCGACGTCCGAGTGATGCGTGACGCCGAACGCTTCCAGCTGGCCCAGCGCGTGGTGGCCCAGCACCGCGCCGAGGTGCGGCACCTGACCGACCACCCCTCCACCGTGATCGGGGCCCTGCTGGAGCTCGACGGCGCGATGGCCGAGCACCTCGCCACCCCTGAGGCGATCCGCGCGCTCCAGGCGCACGAGCGCCCCATGTTCCAGGCCGAGATCGCCGTTCTCGCCCAGCAGAAGCGCGGCACCAAGACCAAGCAGGCTGCTCTGACCAAGGTGCTGGAGAAGATGGACGAGCGACGTGAGCTGCTCGACCTGGTCTCCGCCTACCGGGAGGCCAAGAAGCGCCACCGGCTGATGGACTTCTCCGACCAGATCGTCGGCGCCTGCCGGGTCGCCGAGCAGTTCCCCGACGTCGGTGCCCAGGAGCGCAGGCGCTACAAGGTGGTGCTGCTCGACGAGTACCAGGACACCTCCGTGGCCCAGGCGTTGCTGCTGTCCCGGCTCTTCAGCGGCCCCGACGCCGCGCAGGGCCGTGGTCACGCGGTGACCGCGGTGGGCGACCCCAACCAGGCGATCTACGGCTGGCGCGGCGCCTCGGTCGCCAACATCACCCACTTCCGCGAGCAGTTCCCGCTCGCCTCGGGGGAGCCGTCCCACCGCTTCTCCCTGACCGTCAACCGCCGCTCCGACAGTCGCATCCTCGAGGTGGCCAACGCGCTGGCGCAGCCGCTGCTGGTGGAGCAGGCCGGCCTGGTCGAGCCGCTGGAGGCCAAGCCCGGCGCCGAGCCCGGCGTGGTGCGCACCGCGGTGCACCGCACGGAGTCCGACGAGATGGCGTGGCTGGTGGAGGAGGTGCGCGCCGCCCACGAACGCATCGGGGCGCGGGCGCTGGCCGAGGCACGCGCGGCGAAGATCGACAAGCGGTTCGACGACGCCCGGCAGCTGGAGGAGAAGGCCGAGTCCTGCTGGCGGGAGATCGGCGTCCTGGTCCGGACCAACCACGAGGGGGCGCTGGCGCACGACGCGCTGACCGTGGCCGGGATCCCGGTGGAGATCGTGGGGCTGGGCGGGCTGATCCGGCTGCCCGAGGTGGCCCAGGTGGTCGCCACGCTCAGCCTGTTGGAGGACCTCTCCGACAACGCCGCGCTGCTGACCCTGCTGGCCGGCCCCCGGTGGGAGATCGGGGTGCGCGATCTTGCCCTGCTCGGGCGCCGCTCGGCCGAGCTGGCCAAGGGACTGTGGGTGGACGTCGAGGAACGTTCCATCGACGAGCAGCTCAGTGACTCCGTCGCGGGGGCGGACCCGACCGAGCTGGCCTCCCTCAACGAGGCGCTGGTGAGTCCGGGCGACCTGGCGTACTCGCCGCAGGCCCGGGAACGCTTCGCCCGGCTCGCCGACGAGCTCGAGTACCTGCGGACCCACGTGGGGGAGCCCTTGGTGGAGCTGGTCCGGCGAGTGGTCGACGTCATCGGCGTCGACACCGAGCTGGCCGCCTCCACCTCGCCCGCGGCGGCCGCTCGGCGGGAGAACCTGGACCTCTTCGTCAAGCAGGTGGCCGACTTCCAGGCGGTGGACGGCTCGGTCACCCTGCAGGCCCTCAACGCCTGGCTCGAGGCCGAGGACACCGCCGGCGGTGGCCTCGACCTGGCCCCGCCCTCGGAGTCCGACTCGGTGAAGCTGCTCACCGTGCACCGGTCCAAGGGGCTGGAGTACGACGTCGTGCTGATGTTCGGCGTCGGTGAGGGGCAGTTCCCCAGCGACCGGCCGCGGCTGCAGTGGACCTCGAAGGCCAGTGAGCTGCCAGCCGCGCTGCGGGGGGACGCCGCGTCGGTGCCCCAGCTCGCGGAACGCTCGGCCGAGGGGCTGGAGGAGTTCAAGCGCGACGTGCGGGAGCACCACGACATGGAGGAGTTGCGACTGGGCTACGTGGCCTACACCCGGGCCCGGCACGAGTTCATCCTCAGCGCCCACGTCTGGGACGAGCGCAAGAAGCCGATCAAGCCCTCGTCCTACCTGCGCGTGGCCCGCGAGGCCGAGGAGCGCTGGGGCACCCCGTTGGCGGACTGGTACGTCCCGGCCGAGGACGAGGAGAACCCGGTCACCGCCGTGGGCCGGGAGGTCGAGTGGCCAGCGACCGCTCGCAGCGAGGAGCGTCTGCGGCGCGAGGAGGCGGCGCGACGGGTGCTCGCCGCCGACCCGTCCGAGCCGGACGACGAGGAGGCGCTGGCCGCGGTCCTCGCGTCCGACGGGAGCACGGGAGCCGAGTCGGTGGCGCGCTGGGACCACGAGATCGAGCGTCTGCTCGCCGAGGAGCGGGCCCGCCGCGCGCGCACGCTCGAGGTCGCGGTTCCGCTGTCGCTGTCGACCACCGCGCTGCAGCGCCTGCGCAACGACCCCGAGGGGTTCGTCGAGGACCTGGTCCGACCCATGCCCCGCCCGCCCGCCCCGATGGCGCGTTTCGGCACCGAGTTCCACGCCTGGGTGGAGGCCCGCTTCGAGCAGCAGGGCCTGCTCGACCCCGACGACCTGCCGGGACGGGCCGACACCGGGATCGAGAACTCCGAGGACCTCGACCGGCTGCGGCGTGCCTTCGAGCGCAGCGAGTTCGCCGAGCGCAGGCCACACGTGGTGGAGGCGCCGTTCTCGCTGGTGCTCGGGCCGCACGTGGTCAAGGGCCGGATCGACGCCGTCTACCGGGAGGACCCCGGCTGTGACACCGGTGCGGACGGTGGCCACGACGTGCCGGACGTCGAGCGTCGTTACCTGGTCGTCGATTGGAAGACCCAGCGCCGTGAGAACGCCGACCCGGTCCAGCTGGCCGTGTACCGGCAGGCGTGGGCCGAGCTGGCCGGAGTGCCTCTGGAGAACGTCCGGGCCGCCTTCCACTACGTGCGCAGCGGCCGGACGGTCACCTTCGACGACCTGCCCGACCGCGAGGAGCTCATCGCGGTGCTGGACGGTTCCGGAGCCCTGGAGGGTGTGGACGCCCAGGAACCGCCGGGCCCGAGCTGAGCCGGGCGGATTCGGGACTAGCCTCGAGGCGTGAGCCGTCCCGACCCGAGCACCCTTCCACACGTGGCCCTGTCGGTGCGTGCGCACAACCGCGAGGCGCTGCACCGCACCGACGAGGAGTGGCTGGCCCAGCAGTGGGCCGCCCCCAGCTCGAAGGTCCTGGTGATGGTCGACGGGCGCATGCGTCCCGAACTCACCTGGGTCGCACCGGCCGACGCCCCGCCCGGCGAACGGGTCCTGCTGGGCCACCGCGCCGGGGTCACCAGGTTTCTCGTCCTGGCCAGCGCGGACGACGTCCCGGAGGACACCGAGGGCTGGGTCGGGCTGCGTGGCCACTTCGGGCTGCTGAGCGCCCACCCGGACGTGGCCGCGGACCTCGCGCCATGGCTCTTCCACGCCGTTGGCATGGCCCAGTGGCGGCGCGCCACTCGGTACTGCCCGCGGTGCACCGGTCGGCTCGAGCTCCGGTCCGCCGGCCATGAGCTGGTGTGCCCGGACTGCGGTCGCTCGCAGTACCCGCGCACGGACCCGGCGGTGATCATGTCGGTCGCGCACGGGGAGCCCGGCAGCGCCGAGGAGCGGGTGCTGCTCGGGCGTCAGGCGGCCTGGCCCCCGTCCCAGTGGTCGACGTTGGCCGGGTTCTGCGAACCCGGCGAGACCCTCGAGGACGCCGTGCGTCGCGAGGTGTTCGAGGAGACCGGGGTGCACGTGGGGGAAGTGACCTACGTGGGGTCGCAGCCGTGGCCCCTCCCGGCGAGCCTCATGGTGGGCTTCGCCGCCCGGGCGACGAGCACCGAGCTCCAGGTGCACGAGGCGGAGATCGAGGCCGCGCGCTGGTTCACCCGTGCGGAGCTGCGCGCCGGGTTGGAGGACGGCACGATCACGGTTCCGCGCAGCGTCTCCATCTCCTCGTCATTGCTCCTCGCCTGGTTCGGCGACGAGCTCCCCGGCCAGGACGCCTGGCGCCCACGTCCTTGAGGACCGGCCCCACCGGCGGTGAGACGCAGCCCGGTGAGACGCAGCCCGGTGAACCGGAGCCCGGACGTGGCACCATCGGGCCGGGGGTGGGCCGGGGTGTCGACACGACGGGGTGGAACGGGCGGTCAGCCGCCGTCGCCGACAGTGCTGTCGCTGACCTTTGGTGTTGCGGCGCTGTGCGTCCTGCTCCTGGGGCAGTGCCTGGGGGTGGGACCTGCCGTCACGGGTAGTGCCAGCGCCGTGGCGGCGGCGGTGGCCGCAGTCATGACGGCGGCCGCGGTGACGGTCGCGGCCACCGAACCGAGGGCGCGCACCACCTTCGGCCTGGCGCTGGGCCTGCTGGTGGTCGCGGTGGCGCTGGCCACCTCCGTGAGTGGGTTCCGCTTCGTGTTCGCCGCGGGGTCAGCGTGGTTGACCCTGCTCCAGGTCGTGCTCGCGACCACGGCCCTGGCTCTGCTGGCTCCGGGGCTGGGCGGGACCTTCGGCGGGGCTGACGCGTACGCCCAGAGCAGCAGCACCCCGCAGGTGGCCGAGGAGCCCCCGGCCGGCGGTGGCCTCGCCCCGGAGGCGCGTGCGCTGCTGTGGGCGGTGACCGGGGTGGTGGCCTCCGTGCTGGGCTACAACGTCGGCGCGACCCAGGGCAACGGGCCCGCGGGCCTGGTGCTGGGCATGGTTCTCTCGGCGACGGCGTGGGCAATCGTCGCCGTGGTGCGGCGACTGCTCCGCTCCTGAGGTGTGGCCGCGGTCGGGAACAGAGCCGACTGAACAGGCCGGACCTAACGGGAGCGGCCCCCGCCCTCGCCCCGGTGGGACGAGCGCGGGGGACGAGGGCGGGGACCGCGTCGCGGCTCAGGCGAGCTCGGCCAGCTTCGCCTTGATCTGCGCCAGTGACGGGTTGGTCTGGGCACTGCCGTCGGCGTACACAAGGGTCGGGACGGTCTGGTTGCCGTTGTTGACCTTCTCCACGATGGCTGCAGCCTCGGGCACCTGCTCGATGTCGACGACCTCGTAGGTGATGCCTTCGCGGTCGAGCTGGCTCTTCAGGCGGTGGCAGTAACCGCACCACGGGGTGGAGTACATCGTGAAAAGGGCCATGGGGGACTCCTGGTAACGGTTCGTGGGCGACGTCGCAGCGGCGGCGTCCGACACCTTCAAGTCTACGGTCGGGCGGTCTGTTCCCGACGTAGGCTGCGGCGTTCCCGTCTCACGGACGGTCGTTGGAAGGACTCATGGACACCATCGTTGTACTGGCTCGCATCGTGCTGCGCGACCCGCTGACCCTGGCTTGGGGCCTCGTTCTTGCCGTGCTGATCGGTGCAGGATGGTTGTGGTGGGTGAAGGGCCGTGGCTGGAGTCGTACCCGACGGCTGTGCGCCGTGCTCAGCGCTGCGTCGCTGGGTCTGGCGCTTGCCATCGTGCTGGCCCGCGAAGACGTGACCTTCGGCAGCCGCTGGTACTGCTTGGTCAATCCAGGTCTGCTTCCCGGCACTGCTGAGGAGGCACTCAACCTGGTGCTGTTCGCGCCGGCGGCGTTCTTCGCGTCGCTCGCGAGTCGCAGGCTCTGGATCGTCCTCGTGGTTTTCGTCAGCCTGTCCGTGGCGGTCGAAGTCGCTCAGAAGTGGATGGACGTCGGCACGTGTGAGGTGGGCGACATGACTCGCAATGGCTGCGGAGCGGTGGTGGCGGTGCTACTCGTCGGGTTGATGCGGGCGATGCGGGGATCCGTGACTGACCGCGTGGGTGACATTCCCTGACGCTTGTACGGGGTCGAGTACATCGTGAATGTCATGGGATCAGTCTCCTCCTTGGACGACGGGCGCGTGTCCAGAGGTGTGAACTCATCCCGAGCGGTCGGTGTTCCCGCCGTCGAGGATGGTCGCGCCCACACCCCCGATCCCCTCGGCGTTCGCTGCGCCGTCGTGTCGGTGCTCGGGCGGGCGGCGCACGGCCAGAACCGTGAGGTGCCGCCCACATCTCCCTCCACAGGACCGGTCATCGGCTGCGCCGGTGTCGGGGCGCCCGACTAGGCTCGGAGACGTCCTCGGGGCGGTCCCCGAGCACCAGACACCACGCGAGGAGAAGCCCCCAGTGACGACCGAAGACCTGCTGTCCGCGCTCGACCCGGAGCAGCGGCGGGTCGCCGAGACGCTGCGTGGTCCGGTGCGGGTGCTCGCCGGTGCGGGTACGGGCAAGACCCGGGCCATCACGCACCGGATCGCCTACGGAGTCGCGACCGGTCTCTACGCACCCACCGAGGTGCTCGCGGTCACCTTCACCACCCGCGCCGCCGGAGAGATGCGCACCCGCCTGCGCCAGCTCGGGGCGCCGGGGGTGCAGGCCAGGACCTTCCACTCCGCGGCGCTGCGCCAGCTGCGCTACTTCTGGCCCCGGGTGCACGGCAAGGAGCTGCCCCAGCTGACCGAGTCGAAGCTCGGCCTGCTGGCCCAGGCCGCCCGCCGTCAGCGGGTCGCCCCCGACCAGGCGCTGCTGCGCGACCTGGCCAGCGAGATCGAGTGGGCCAAGGTCTCCAACGTCTCGCCGGACTCCTACGCGCTCACCGCCATCCGGCGCGGCCGCAAGGTGGGTGACCTCGAGGAGGTCACCGTCGGTCACGTGTACGAGTCCTACGAGGAGGTCAAGCGCTTCCAGGGGCGGATGGACATGGAGGACGTGCTCCTGTGGACGGCCGGCATGCTGGCCGACGACGAACGCGTCGCCGCCCAGGTCCGCAGCCAGTACAAGTGGTTCGTCGTCGACGAGTACCAGGACGTCTCGCCGCTGCAGCCCGCCCTGCTCGACCTCTGGCTGGGTGGGCGTGACGAGCTGTGCGTCGTCGGCGACCCGGCCCAGACGATCTACTCCTTCGCCGGCGCCGACGCCAACCACCTGCGCAACTTCACCGCCAAGTACCCGCACGCCAGCTCCATCGAGCTGGTGCGCAACTACCGCTCCACCCCCGAGGTCGTGGCCGCCGCCAACGGCCTGCTCGACGGCACCGCCAGCAAGGGCGTCGACCTGCGCGCCACCCAGCCCTCGGGGGCCGCGGTGACCGCCACCGGCTACCCGGACGAGGTGGCGGAGGCGGCCGGTGCCGCGGCCCACGTCGCGCGCCTGTTGGCCGCCGGGACGCCGGCCAGCGAGATCGCCGTCCTGCTGCGCATCAACGCCCAGTCCGAGGCGTTCGAGGAGGCCCTGAGCGAGAAGGGGATCCCGTACGTGGTGCGGGGCGCGGGACGCTTCTTCGACCGCGCCGAGGTCCGTCAGGCGGTCACCCTGCTGCGCGGGTCTGCCCGCTCCGGCGAGGCCAGCGACATGATGGAGACGGTCCGGGCCACCCTCTCGGGGATGGGCTGGTCGGCCACTCCGCCCACCAGCCGTGGCCAGGTGCGGGACCGCTGGGAGTCGCTGCAGGCGCTGGTCGACCAGGCCACGGCCTTCGCCGCGGAGTCGGGCGCCGACCTCGGTGCCTTCGTCGACGACCTCGACCGGCGTGCTGCGGAACAGCACGCACCGGTCGCGGAGGGGGTGACGATCGCGACGCTGCACACCTCCAAGGGCCTCGAGTGGGAGGCCGTGCTGCTCTGCGGCCTCGTCGAGGGCACCCTGCCGATCATCTACGCCAAGACCCCGCAGGAGGTCGAGGAGGAACGGCGTCTGCTCTACGTGGGCATCACCCGGGCCCGCAGCCAGCTCTTCCTGTCCTGGGCCAAGGCACGCAACCCCGGAGGCCGCGGCAACCGCAGCCGGTCCCGCTTCCTCGACGCCGTCGTGGGGGAGAGCGAGGACGGCGCGAGTGCGCAGCGCCCGGAGCGCCGCACGGCGCGCAAGGCTCGTCACTGCCGTGAGTGCGGGAAGCCGTTGCGCACCGCTGCGGAGAAGAAGGTGGACCGGTGCGCCGACTGCCCGGCCTCCTACGACGAGGCCCTTTACGAGCGGCTCACCGCCTGGCGCCGTCAGCGGGCCCTCGACGACCAGGTGCCGCCCTACGTCGTCTTCAACAACGACACGCTGATGCTCATCGCCGAGCACCGGCCGACGACGGACACCGCTTTCGGTGCGATCCAGGGTGTGGGACCCAAGAAGATCGCGCAGTACGCCGAGGACATCATCGCCCTGGTCACCGAGGACGTCTGAGCCGCGTGCCACGAGGTGCGGGAAGCCCGGTCTGACCGCTCGACGATTAATTCAGTTGAACCCGCACGCCGCAGCGTCTAGGTTCGCCGTAGTACCCGGCCGCGTCGCGTTGACGCGTCCGTGATCCCTCCGGAGGTGGACGGCATGGACAGGAAGCAGATCGTGACTGCGCACCCGCAGCACGTGTTCGCCCTCGCCCGTTTCCGCCCGCGCACTGCCTCTGCCGCGCGCCGCGCCGCCGCACCGGTGTCCACCGCGACGCCTGCTGCCGCCTGCGCAGCAGCGGTGGCAGCCCACGAGGCACCGGCAGCAGCGTGCGCAGCAGCAGCCCCGGGGACCCGACCACGGAGAGCGTTCATGTGACCCCACCATGAGCAGCCTCCGGGCCGCGGAACCCCGAACCGGGATCCGCGGCCCTTCTCGTTCCTCCACGAAGGCCCGACCCGGACCCGTCCCACTCCAGGTCTTTCCCTCACGAGGAGGTGATGAGCAGTGACCGCCGTCGTCGAACGCGCCGAGGTACTCCTCGTCGACCCGTCCAGTCCCGTACAGCCAGCGCGGGGCGTCCCCGGCCCACAGCCGCCCCCCTCGGCCCCTTCGCCGTTGTCCTCCCCGTGTCGGGAGCTGGATCCCGAACTGTGGTTCGCCGAGTCCCCCTCCGAGGTGGAGCGTGCCAAGGCGCTGTGTCGCCTCTGTCCGCTCCAGCAGCGCTGCCTCACCGAGGCCCTTCAACGCCGTGAGCCGTGGGGCGTCTGGGGTGGGCAGCTGCTGGCCGCGGGTGTCGTCGTGGCCCACAAGCGGGGGCGCGGACGTCCCCGCAAGGACGCCGGGCAGGCCGTGCCCACCACCGGGGCCTGAACGCGGCACGGGAAGAGGTTCCGGGTGATCACGGTTCTGCGGTTGAAGGACATGAAATGGGGGAAGACGAGATGGCGCCGGACGAAGCAGGAGACGAGACGATCAGGAGAGGAACCATGCGACGCGAGAAGCCCTCGGCTGCAGCCCGCAAGGGAACGTGGAACCTGGCCAGCACCGTCGAGCGGGCGGCGCACCGGGCCCGGCTCGCTCTGGCCAGGACGTTGGGACGAGCTGCGGGTTCACCCGAGGGCGACGTCTGTCCGTGTCGCGCCGTGACCGCCTGATTCGATCCGTCCCCCGGGCCGTCCAGAACGATCCAGCCCCGGACGATCCAGCCCCGGGCCACCGGTGGGCGGCGCGGGCGCGTCCCAGGCGCAGCTGCAGGCCGGGTGCGGCTCCCACGTCCGAGCCTCGACGCGTTGGGCGGCGTCGAACCAGCGGGTCGTGGACCAGGTGAGTGGTTGGCGCCCCTCCGCCCAGGCGGCGACGTCCTGAACGGCGCTGGTGAAGGCCGCCCGCCGCAGCAGGGGGTCGAACTCCCGGGCGGGCTCCTCGGAGCTCGACGGGAGAGGGTGCAGGACCGCGGCAGTGCCGTGGCGCATCCCGGGGTCCTCCTCGCGGAGGTGGGCGTCCACGCACCCGGTACAGGCCGTGCGGCCGGGCACCACGAAGGGTCCCACCTCGGCGCGGGCATCGACCAGGGCGAGGTGCAGCACAGCCGCGTCCTGCGGGCGGGCACAGCCGGACGATGCTGGCTTCGGCTGGGTGCGCCTCGTGGCAGGGGTGGGGAAGAGGGCGGCGGAGGAGCGGAGCACCAAGTCCGCGTCGCCCGCCTCCCCGCGGGCCAGTCCGCCAGCGGTGAGCAGGTCGCACAGCTCGGGGAGCCAGGTGGCCGGCACGTCGAGGTGCACGCGGGTGGCGGCTCGGGCCCGGGCGAGCAGCTCTTCGTCCTCAGGGGCCAGCAGGAGGCCGTTGCGCCTCAGCGCCTCGCAGACCGGCGCCAGGTCCTCGACCGCCCCGGCGCGCACCCCGTGCTCCAGGAGGTGGAGCAGCCCTCGCACGGCGGTGGTGTCGGGCAGTACACAGCGGCGCCCGGGATCGGTGCCGACCTGGAGCAGGCCGTCGGTGCGGGTGCGGACGTGCGTGCCGCGTCGCAGACGCAGCAGCCGGGATGCGCGGTGGGTGGCCATGGTGCCAGCGTGGCACCGGCGGACGTCCCTGCGCGGGCGCTCTCCACAGCCACGGGGTCGCGCCGGTCGGGCGCGCGTCGGGCAGCACCGGCGCTGGCGCCCCGGAAATGCCCATCGGCGCCCTCCCCGAGGGGAGGACGCCGACGACATCAGGTACCGCTGGGCGTGGCTCAGGCCTTGCCGAGGATGCGGTTGAGGTTGGTGCCGCAGGTCGGGCACACGGCCTTGGCCATGCGGGTGCCCTTCTCGTTCACCTTCACCTCGCCGGAAGCCTCACGCTTCTCCTTGCACTTCACGCAGTAGAACTCGCCGCTCCAGGTCTCCGCCATGACGGCCTCCCTTTGTATGTATCGAATGTCTGGGTGATGTCGACGGGGATTCCGGGAAGCCCGTCGTGACCGACGCTCAGGCGTCGGACGTCGCCACAGTACGCCACGGCTGAGGGTGTGCGTGCGCAGAGCACCCTCAGGCGTGTCGTGTCGCGACTCAGCGGCGCCGGGCCGCGGCTGTGACTACGGTGGCGCCATGACGTCGCAGCCCCCCTCCACGCCCACCCCGGACACGTCCACCGCGTTGCCCCACCTGCGCCTCGAGCGCCCCCGGGACGGGGTGGCGCTCGTGACGCTGGACAACCCCGAGCAGCGCAACGCGATGTCGGACGAGATGACGCACTCGTGGGTGCGGGTCGTGGATGAGTTGGCCGCCGACCCCGACGTACGGGCTGTCGTGGTGACCGGCGCGGGAAGCGCGTTCTCCTCGGGCGGGAACCTCGGGTGGCTGGCCAGGGAGCCGGACGCGTCGGTGGACCGGTTGCGCTCGCGGATGCTGCCCTTCTACCGGGCGTGGCTGCAGGTACGACGCCTGGAGGTGCCCACGATCGCGGCGATCAACGGCCCGGCGGTCGGCGCCGGACTCTGCTTCGCCCTGGCCTGCGACCTGCGCTTCGCGGCCCGCGGGGCCAGGATGGGCGTTCCGTTCACCCACCTCGGACTGCACCCCGGGATGGCTGGTACCTACCTGCTCGCGGAGGCCGTGGGGGCTGCCGTCGCCCGCGACCTCTTCCTCACCGGTCGCCTGGTGCGCGACGACGAGGCGCTCCGCCTCGGACTGGTCTCCCGGGTGCTCGACCCTGACACCTTCCTGCAGGAGGCGTTGGACGCGGCCAGCGCGGTGGCGGCCGCGGCCCCGATCGCCACCAGGCTCACCAAGCAGGCCCTGCGCGACGGCGGCCACTCGAGCTTCGAGCACGCGTTGCAGTGGGAGGCGATGGCCCAGCCGATCACCCTGGCCACCGACGACCTCCAGGAGGGGATCGCCGCGGCCCGTCAGAAGCGTCAGCCCCGCTTCACCGGACGCTGATTCCCCGGCAGACGAAGAAGAGGCCCTCGGCGTTCCCTGCCACGCGTGCCTTCCCCTTGCAGCGTGGCGGCCCGCCGAGGACCTCATCCATTGCCAACGCTAGGAGAGCACTGCCGCGCGGTCAACGGTTTCCCGGTTCAAAACCCACAACCTGTGGAAAAAGTGTGGAGAAACGTGTGCACAAGTGGGTAGAACGGTGGATGGACGCCGGCTCTGAGCCGTGAACCCTGTGGAGGAGTGTTCCGATGGCCCCAGACGAACAGCGCGAGGACGTCGTGGGCCAGGACCGTGTGGAAGCCCTGACCCCGGTAGGAGCACTGCGCCGGATCGCGTTCCTGCTGGAACGGGCCCGCGAGGACGCCTACCGGGTGAAGGCGTACCGGGCGGCGGTCGCCGTCCTGGTGGACCTCGAGCCCTCCGAGGTCGAGGAGCGGGCCGCCGCGGGCACCCTGACCGAGCTCTCCGGCATCGGCGCCAGCATCGCCGAGGTGGTCGAGCAGACGTTGGCGGGTGAGGTGCCCGAACGGCTGCGCCGGGCGCAGCGAGACGCGGACCGAGACCTGCCCAGCGGGGGAGTCGAGCTGCGCGCGGCGTTGCGGGGCGACCTGCACAGCCACTCCGACTGGTCCGACGGAGGTTCGCCGATCGAGGAGATGGCGCTCACGGCACTCGAGCTGGGGCACGAGTACCTGGTCCTCACCGACCACTCGCCGCGGCTCACCGTGGCACACGGCCTCACCGCCCAGCGTCTGCGCCGCCAGCTGGACGTCGTCGACGCGGTGAACACGCACCTCGCGGGCACCGGATTCACCCTGCTCAAGGGCATCGAGGTGGACATCCTCGACGACGGCTCCCTCGACCAGGACGACGACCTCCTCGACCTGCTCGACGTCCGAGTGGCCAGCGTGCACTCCCGGCTGCAGGACGCCCCTGCCGTCATGACCCGGCGAATGGTGACCGCGGTCCGCAACCCCCGCACCAACGTCCTGGGGCACTGCACCGGGCGACTGGTCACCGGCG
Source organism: Nocardioides sp. (assembly GCA_045627505.1). Classification (GTDB taxonomy): domain Bacteria; phylum Actinomycetota; class Actinomycetes; order Propionibacteriales; family Nocardioidaceae; genus Nocardioides. The sequence continues at coordinate 1,926 of JAZQNT010000029.1, read as the reverse complement.
CTCGGGGCACTCGGCCCGGGAGCACCTTCGACGCCGAGGAGGTCTTCACCGCCTGCCGGGAGAACGACGTCGCGGTCGAGATCAACTCCCGACCTGAGCGCCGGGACCCGCCGACGGCTCTGTTGGAGCTGGCCCGCGACCTCGGCTGCCTGTTCTCGATCGACTCCGACGCCCACGCCCCGGGGCAGCTCGACCTGCTCCTGCACGGCTGCGCACGGGCCGAGAAGGCGGGAATCGACCCTGCACGCATCGTGAACACCTGGCCCAAGCACGACCTGCTGGCCTGGTCGACCAAGTAGGGTCCGGGCCATGGCGTGGGGTGGTGCCGCACACGAGTGGGCGGTGGAGGTGCGACGCAGCGCGCGTCGGCGCAGGACCGTGTCCGCGTACCGGGACGGCGACAAGATCGTCGTGCTGGTGCCGGCAGCCCTCTCGCGCCGCGAGGAGAAGAAGTGGGTCGAGGAGATGGTCTCCCGGCTCGAACGCTCCGAGGCGCGGACCCGTCCCACCGATGAGCAGCTGCTGCTCCGGGCCCGGCAGCTCAACGACGAGATCTTGGGTGGTCTGGCCGAGCCGGCCACCGTCCGCTGGGTCGACAACCAGCGGGCGCGCTGGGGTTCCTGCACCCCCGCAGACCGTTCGCTGCGGTTGTCGTCACGGCTTCAGGGGATGCCCACCTGGGTGATCGACTACGTCCTGGTGCACGAGCTGGCGCACCTGCTGGTGCCCGGGCACGACGAGGAGTTCTGGGGTTGGGTCAACCGCTACGAGCGTTCGGAACGCGCACGCGGATACCTGTTGGGCTGGTCGGCCCAGAACGAGCACGACAGCGCCGACGGCCACGTCGACTGATGCGCCCAGCGCCCAACCCGTGAGGGGCGGGTCCGGGATCAACCCAGGCGGGTCCAGCGTGCCCGGGCCGCGGCGATCATCTCGTGCATCTCGTCCTCGAGGTCGTCGGGCAGCGCGGTCAGCGGCCACCACCGGACGTCCAGGGACTCCTCGCTCACCAGGTGCTTGGCCCCGGGCGGGGCGAGCGCGGTGAACCGGACGTCCAGGTGCTGGACCGATGCGTTGGTGCCACAGAACGAGACCGTGTGCTCGTCCACGTGGACCGGCACCGGGTCGAGCTCCAGGTCCCACAGCCCGGACTCCTCACGGCCCTCGCGCAGGGCTGCGCCGGCGAGCGTGAGGTCTCCGGGCTCGAGGTGCCCACCGAAGTGGAACCAACGGCGCGCCTTGCGGTGCAGGTTGAGCAGGACCTGGTCCAGGTCGGGCGAGAGCACCAGCACGCCGGCGGTGAGGTGGTCGGGCACGCAGGCGCGCTCGGTGCCGTCGGGGTGACGCCGCAGGTGGTCGGCGAACCGGTCCCGCAGCCTCGTCTGACGTCCCGCCGCCGGGGACCAGGCGGTCAGGCAGGCCAAGGCGTCCCGGTGCAGCGCAGGGTCGTTGCCGGGGGCGACCTGGGTCGCCACCCTCAGGCGTCGCTCTCGGGGGAGCCGCCGTCGGAGTCGCTGTCGGAGCCGCCCTCGGAATCGGTGCCGCCGTCGTTGGAGCCGCCCTCGAGCAGGCCGCGCAGGGCAGCCTCGAACTCGTCGTCGCTCATCCCGCCGGTGGCATCAGAGCCCTCGCGGAAGCCCAGCGCTCTGCGGCAGTGTCCACCCTTGCGGACATGACCGGGCCTCAGGTGATTCGTGCGGCGGTGGACAATGCCATCGGCGGCATGCCATCCCGCTTCGGCCCCGGGGCCATGCGTCTGGTGAATGCGTTCGGGGGCTTTTTCTATCTTGGGGAGCATCTGTGGATTATGGCGCTTGCTCTCGGTGTGGTTGCGGCGGCCAAGGTGGGGGCGGATTATGCCTCCCACGTCTGCAATGCCTCCGCCACGGAAACTCTGGTCAAAACCATGCGGGATACCATTTTCTC
>JAZQNT010000028.1:0-10998 GCA_045627505.1 Nocardioides sp. | reverse complement strand
CACCTGGTCCGGGGCCTGCTGCTCTTGGAAACGCCCGGCACGGCCCGCGTCCGCGTGGCACCCTTCCACCGATCCCTCACACCCCAGGAAGTCGGATCGTAGCCATGTCGTTCTGTGAGCCAAGGAGTTGTCCCTCTCTATTGTCTTCCTAAGACCGCTTGGCCTCCGACTTCACCTGGTCCGGGGCCTGCTGCTCTTGGAAACGCCCGGCACGGCCCGCGTCCGCGTGGCACCCTTCCACCGATCCCTCACACCCCAGGAGTTCACATGCGCAGGCCCCGTCCACTCGCCGCAGCAGCACCTCGACCTCGAGCGACGACGGCCGCGGCGGCCATGGTCCTCGCGCTCGGGCTGGCGGTCGTCGGGTGCTCCGGGGACGACAGCACTGAGTCCGGGGCCACGGACGTCGGCGGGACCAACTCGACACCGCCGGTCGACGGCGGTACTCCGGCGACTGCAGCTCCTGCGGGCGACGAGGACAGTGACCTCGGCGAGGACGCTCCCCAGGAGGCCTGCCCCGTCTCGTTCACCGAGGGCCGTGCCGGGGACGCACTGCCCTTCGAGCCCGCCGACCTCACCGGCTCGGCCCCCATGTGGGTGTGCCGCTACACGTCCACCTCCTCCAGCGACGCCTGGCTGGAGTGGAGCCTGTCCGCAGTCCCGGCGAAGGTCACCGGCGAGCAGCGGAAGCTGGTGACCGCGTTCGCAGCGGGACTCACCCCCGCCGACCCCGAGAAGTCCTGCCCCGCTGAGCTCGGCACCCGTCTGCTCCTGGCCCACGAGGTCCGCGACGGCGAGCAGGCGCACGCGGTGATCGACGAGTTCGGTTGCGGTGACGTCCGGCTGGCCGAGAACCTGGCGGTGGACTCCCTCGCCTTCGGCGCCCCCACTTGGACGAGCGCCCCCGGGACCGCGAAGGCGCTCTCCCAGCTCGTCAACCAGGAGTGAGGACCCGGCACGCTCGCCGTGCCCCTTCGACCCGGACGGCAGCTGGTCCAGAGGCTGCCGCGCCACGACGACGGCGCCGGCGGCGGCGGCGGCTGATCAGCGCAGGTTGGCCGCCACCGCGGCCGACAGCTGCAACGCCCGGCGCGCCCAGGCTCCGCTCGCCCCGGCCAGGCCGCAGGCAGGAGTGACCAGCACCCGGTCAGCGACCTCCTCGGGATCGAAGCCGACCATGTCCAGCCACCGCAGGACGGTGTCGGTGAGGACCTTGTCCCCCAGGTCGCCGCTCGGCGCGGTCGAGGGCAGCACACCGAGCCCGAGGACGCCACCGCCCTCCAGGTGGGTGGCCAGCGCGTCGATCGCGGCGGCGTCCACCAGGGACAGGTCGGTCAACAGACCCGTGGCGCCGGCTCCCCGCAGCAGGGACCAGTCGACCCCCGGGGCGCAGGAGTGCACCCAGGCCTCGGCACCCACGTCGGCGATGGCACCCAGCACCACCTCCAGCAGGGCGGAGGCCTCCGGCGGGTGCACGGTCCGGTGCTTGCCGAATCCGCTGGCCGTCGGGATGCGGGCCCCCATCACCGCCGGCAGCGCCGGCTCGTCCACCTGCACCACGATGCGCGAGGCTCCGGGCACCCGACGTCGGACGTCGGCGACGTGGTCGCGCACGCCCTCGGCCAGCGCCTGGGCCAGGTCACGTCGAGCGCCGTGGTCGCTCAGCACCTTGTCGCCACGCGGCTTCTCCACCGTCGCAGCCAGGGTCCACGGACCGGCCACCTGCACCTTGAAGACGCCGGAGTAGCCCTGGACCTGTTCCTCCACGGTGTCGAGGTCCTGGGCCAGCAAGGAGCGGGCCCGGCGCTGGTCGACGCCGCTGGTGGCGCCGGATCCGGTGAGGCGCCAGCCGGCCGGCTGCAGGTCAGCGGCCAGGTCCGCGACCACGGCCAGGGTCCGCCCCACCATGTCGGCGGCGGCGCCACGACCGGGCATCTCCGGCAGGTGCGCGGTCTCCTGCAACTCACCGAGCACCAACTTGACGGCCTCGGCGTAGGCGCGGGCGTTGTCCGTCTCCGCGTCGAGCACCGCACCGCCGGGCATGGAGCCGATGCCGGTGGCGGAGGGACCGAAGGTGGCCCGTGACCCGGCGTCGACGAAGTTCTCGTCGCCGGGCTCGGGAAGGATGAGACTCATCGATGTCCTCCTGGGACGTCGTCGTCGGCTCCCCACGGGGCAGCCGACCGGAATGGCTCAGCTGGTGACGCGGCGGGTGGAGGTGATGGTGGCCGACCCGACCACCCGGGTGCCGTCGTAGATCACCGCGGCCTGCCCGGGCGCAATGCCGAAGGCATGGTCGAGCAACTCGATGGAGACGTTCTCGCCGTCGGTGATGACCACCGCGCGGTGCTCGTCGCCGTGGGCGCGCAGCTGGACGGTTCCCTCCAACCGGGTCGGCACGGTGCCGCACCAGCGGGCACGGTCGGCCTCGATCCCCTCGACCCGCAGCCGTTCACGGCCTCCGACCCGGACGGTGCCGGAGACGGGCTCGATGTCGAGCACGAAACGCGGCTTGCCGTCCGCGGCGGGACGGCCGATCCGCAGCCCCTTGCGCTGACCGATGGTGTAGCCGAACGTCCCCTCGTGCTGGCCCAGCACCTCGCCGGTCGCGTCGTCGACGATGTCACCGCCGGAGTTGGGGGCACGCTCGCCGAGCTTCTCCTTGAGCCACCCGGTGTTGTCGCCGTCTGCGACGAAGCAGATGTCGTTGCTGTCCGGCTTGTCGGCCACCAACAGGCCACGACGCTCCGCCTCACGGCGCACGTCCGGCTTCACCGAGTCGCCGAGCGGGAACAGGGAGTGGGCCAGCTGCTCCTGGGTCAGGACGCCGAGCACGTAGGACTGGTCCTTGCCGTGGTCGACGGCGCGGTGCATCTCGATCAGCCCGTCTGCGCCGGTCTGCAGCTGGGCGTAGTGCCCGGTGGCCACGGCGTCGAAGCCGAGCGCGAGGGCCCGGTCCAGGACGGCCGCGAACTTGATCTTCTCGTTGCAGCGCAGGCACGGGTTGGGCGTGCGGCCGGCGGCGTACTCGTCCATGAAGTCGACGACGACGCCCTGGTGGAACTCCGTCGACATGTCCCAGACGTAGAACGGAATCCCGATCACGTCCGCGGCACGGCGCGCGTCGTTGGCGTCCTCGATGGTGCAGCAACCCCGTGCGCCGCTGCGGTACGACGCGGGGTTGCGTGACAGGGCCAGGTGGACGCCGGTGACGTCGTGCCCCGCCTCGACGGCGCGTGCTGCGGCGACGGCGGAGTCCACCCCGCCCGACATGGCGGCCAGGACCCTCACGACAACCTCCGGTAGGCGTTGCGGGCACGGTCGACCGCCGGTCCGATCGCGGCGACCACCGCGTCGACGTCGGCGGCGGTGCTGGTGTGCCCGAAGGTGAAGCGCAGCGAGTGCCGCGCCTCCTCGGCGTCGCGCCCCATGGCCAAAAGCACGTGCGAGGGCTGCGGCACACCGGCCGAGCAGGCCGACCCGGTGGAGCAGGCGATGCCCTGGGCGTCCAGCAGCATGAGGAGCGAGTCGCCCTCGCAGTCGAGGAACCCCAGGTGCGCGTTGCCGGGCAACCGTCGTACCGGGTCCCCGTGCAGGTGCGCGTCCGGGACCACCTCCACCACGCGGCGCACCAGGTCGTCACGCAGCGCGGAGACACGGGCGGCGTGCTCGGCCTGGGCCTCGACCGAGGCGGTCACGGCGGCAGCGAGGCCGGCCACGGCCGGCGGGTTCAGGGTGCCCGAACGGATGCCGCGCTCCTGTCCGCCGCCGTGCAGCAGTGGCGTGACCTTGAGTTCTCGTCGTGCGACCAGGGCGCCGATCCCGTAGGGACCGCCGAGCTTGTGGCCGCTGAAAGCCAGCGAGTCGACGCCGGAGGCGGCGAAGTCGACCGGGACGGCACCGACCGCCTGGACGGCGTCGGTGTGCACTGGGATCCCGTGCCGGGCCGCGATCTCGGCGACCTCGGTGACCGGCTGCAGGGTGCCGACCTCGTTGTTGGCCCACATCAGCGTGACCAGGGCCACCGATTCCGGGTCCCGCTCGACCGAGGCCTCGAAGGCGTCGAGGTCGAGGCGTCCCTGCTCGTCGACCGCGACCAGCTCGAGGTCGGCCTCGCCGGACTTGGCCAGCCACTCCAGCGGGTCGAGGACCGCGTGGTGCTCCACCGCGCTGGCCAGGATCCGACGGCGACGAGGGTCAGCGGTGTGGCGGGCCCAGAAGACGCCCTTCAGCGCGACGTTGTCGGCCTCGGTGCCACCGGAGGTGAGGATGACGTCACCGGGACGGCACCCGAGCGCCGCCGCGATCGCCTCGCGGCCCTCCTCCACCACACGGCGGGCGGCGCGACCGGAGGCGTGCAGGGAACTGGCGTTCCCCACGTTTCCCAGGTGGCGCGCCATTGCCTCCGCAGCCACCGGCAGCATCGGCGTGGTGGCGGCGTGGTCGAGGTAGACGGATCGGGGCGTGGCGTTGTTCATCGATCCCCCAGCCTACGCGAGCAGTGGGGTCCGACCCCACTCACGCGGGGCGGCAGGCGGTACGGGCGGCCGAGAACCGTCTCAGAGCAGGACGAGGTCGTCACGGTGCACGAGTTCACGCTCGTACGCCTCACCGAGCGCGGCACGCAGCTCGGCCATCGAGAACCCCAGCAGGCCCGGGATCTCCTCGGCGTCGAAGTTGACCAGCCCACGCGCCACCACGGTGCCGTCGGGACCGATCAGGTCGACGGGGTCCCCGGCGCCGAAGTCTCCACTCACACCGACCACACCGGCGGCCAGCAGCGAGGCACCACGGTCCACCACCGCACGCACTGCTCCGGCGTCGAGCTGGAGCTGTCCCTTGGTCTCGCTGGCGTGGGCCAGCCAGAGCAGCCGGGTGGGACGACGACGGCCGGTGGCGTGGAAGAAGGTGCCCACGCCCTCGCCGGCGAGAGCGGCGCGCGCGAGCGGCGCGGCGGTGAGCACCACCGGGATACCCGCCCCCGTGGCGATCCGCGCCGCCTCCACCTTGGTGACCATGCCACCGGTGCCGACCGCGGAGCCGACGGAGCCGATCTCCACGCCGTGCAGGTCCGCAGCCGAGCGAACCTCGCTGATCCGCCGTGCGCCGGGACGCGAGGGCGGACCGTCGTAGAGGGAATCGACGTCGGAGAGCAGCACCAGCAGGTCGGCGTGCACCAGGTGCGCGACCAGGGAGGCCAGCCGGTCGTTGTCACCGAAGCGGATCTCGGAGGTGGCCACAGCGTCGTTCTCGTTGACCACGGGAACCACACCCAGTTCGAGCAGCGCGTCGAAGGTGCGGCTGGCGTTGCGGTAGTGCGCACGCCGCACGACGTCGTCGACGGTCAGCAGGACCTGACCCGTGGTGATCCCGTGGCGCTCGAACTCCTGCTGGTAGTGGTGCGCGAGCAGGCCCTGGCCGACCGACGCGGCGGCCTGCTGCAGCTCCAGGCTGCGGGGCCGGCGGGCCAGGCCGAGCGGCTCCAGTCCGGCCGCGATGGCACCGGAGGAGACGAGGACGACCTCGGCGCCGCGGGCACGCACCTGGGCGAGGACGTCGACGAGTTCGGCGATACGCCCCGGCTCGAGCCCCCCGCCGTCCACCGTCAGGGAGGAGGAGCCGATCTTCACGACCACTCGTCGGGCGTCGACCACCTGCTGGCGCAGGCCAGCCACGTCCGACACCTCCGTCACCGGAGCACCCACGCTCTCGTCCTTCTGCTCGTCGATCCGACCCTGGCCCTGCTCGCGCACCCGCTCAGCTCACTTGTTCGGGTCGTCCTCGGACCAGTCCGGGTCGTCGGTCGAGCCGATGACGTACGACATGGGTCCGACACCCGGGCGCATCTCGCGGTCGAGACGACGCGCCACGTCGGCGCGGGTCTCGTTCTCGCCACGCTCGGGCAGGGCCTCCTGGATGTCGCGACGGCGCTGGGCCGCCGGACGGTCGGCGCGCAGACGCTCGTCCTCGCCACGACGACCGAGCATCTCGGCGCCTGCCTCGATGGACGGCTTGAAGTCGAACACCACGGAGTTGTCGGCTGCGCCGATCATGACGGCGTCGCCCTCCTCGGCACCCAGCTTGGCCAGCTTGGCCTCCACCCCGAGACGGGTGAGGCGGTCAGCCAGGTAGCCCACGGCCTCCTCGTTGGAGAAGTCGGTCTGGCGCACCCAGCGCTCGGGCTTCTCGCCCCGCACGCGCCATCCCTCGCCCTCGCGGACGACCTCGAAGTCGGCGCCGCCGGCGATGGCGTACGGACGCAGCACGATGCGGGTGGCCTCGACCTTGGGCTTCTCCACCCGTGCCGCCTGGACGATCTCGGCCATCGCGAAGATGAGCTCCTTGGTGCCCTTGCCGGACGCCGCGGAGATGGGGAAGACCTTGTGACCGGCCTCGCGGAGCTCGTCGATCACCATGTCGGCGATCTCGGCGCCGTCGGGCACGTCGATCTTGTTGAGCGCCACCAGGCGGGGACGGTCCTCAAGGCCGCCGTAGCGCGCGAGCTCGTGCTCCATCGCGGCCAGGTCGTCGACCGGGTTGCGGCCGGGCTCGATGGACGCGGTGTCGACCACGTGCACGATCGCGGCGCAACGCTCGATGTGGCGCAGGAAGTCGTGGCCCAGGCCGCGCCCGTCTGCGGCACCCTCGATCAGGCCGGGCACGTCGGCGACGGTGAAGACGGTGTCACCGGCGCGCACCACGCCCAGGTTGGGGACCAGGGTGGTGAACGGGTAGTTGGCGATCTTGGGACGTGCCCGGGAGATCGCGGCGATCAGCGAGGACTTGCCCGCGCTCGGGTAGCCGACCAGACCGATGTCGGCGACGACCTTGAGCTCGAGGCCGACCTCGCGGGACTCACCCTCCTCGCCCAGGAGGGCGAAACCGGGGGCCTTGCGCTTGGCGGAGGCGAGCGCCGCGTTGCCGAGACCACCGCGACCGCCCTGGGCGACGACCATCTCGGTGCCCGCACCGACGAGGTCGGCCAGGACGTTGCCCTGCATGTCGGTGACGACGGTGCCGTCCGGCACCTTGAGCACCAGGTCCTCGCCGTGAGCACCGTTGCGGTGGTCACCGGCGCCACCGGCACCGTTCGGCGCCTTGCGCTTCGGGCTGTGGTGGAAGTCGATCAACGTCGTGACGTCGGGGTCCACACGGAGGATCACAGATCCACCGGGACCACCGTTGCCTCCGTCGGGTCCACCGAGCGGCTTGAACTTTTCACGGTGGACAGAAGCCACACCGTGTCCACCACGCCCTGCCTCGACGTGGAGTGTCACGCGATCGACGAATGTGGGGACGGCCATGGCTGTTGCTCCTGAAAGGGGGGTTGAAATGCCGAAGGGCGTCCCAAGTCTAGGGACGCCCTTCCACTGATGTCTTGTGCGACGGTCAGGTCACTCGCCGGGGACGATGTTGACGACCTTGCGACCGCGCCTGGTGCCGAACTCCACAGCACCCGCGACGAGCGCGAACAGGGTGTCGTCGCCGCCACGGCCCACACCGGCACCGGGGTGGAAGTGGGTGCCACGCTGGCGGACGATGATCTCGCCGGCGTTGACTTCCTGGCCACCGTAACGCTTCACGCCCAGGCGCTGAGCGTTCGAGTCACGACCGTTCTTGGTGCTGGCTGCACCCTTCTTGTGTGCCATGTTTCAGTCCTTAGTGTTCCGGGCGCGAAGCTCAGAGGGAGATGTCGGTGACCTTGACCTGGGTGTACTTCTGGCGGTGACCCTGGCGCTTCTTGTAGCCGGTCTTGTTCTTGTACTTCTGGATGATGATCTTCGGGCCCTTGGTAGCACCAAGGATCTCGGCCTTCACGGCAGCCTTGTCCAGGCCGGTCGCGGTGACCTTCTCACCGTCGACCACCAGGACGACGGGAAGGGTGACGGACTCGCCAACGGCGGTCTCGACCCGGTCGATCTCGATGACATCGCCAACAGCAACCTTCTGCTGCTTGCTGCCACTGCGCACGATCGCGTACACCGCGACTCACTCTCCTCGTCGGACTCGTCGAGTCCCGTCAACAACTGCGAAACCTTTGGGCGCCCACGTCGCGCACGGACCACCTCAGCGAACAAGGGATCAGCGTCATACACGCAGGAAGGTGTCCGTGACACCGGTGATCAATACTAGGGGTCGGCGCCCGGTGGTGCAAAACGGCAACCACCGGGCCCCGGAGGGTCAGCGCTTGCGCGTGCCCTTCTTCTTCACCGGAACGTGCTGCGCGGACGACTCGTCGCCCGTCTGCTCGTCACCGGAAACCTCTGCCTCAGCCACTGCGCCGGCAGCGCCAGCGTCGGGGTCAGCGTCGGGGGCCACCGCTTCGGGCGCTCCGGCCGGACGAGTCGCGGCACGGCCACGGGTCCGGGTCACGACCTTGGGACGGCTCTCCTCCGCCGGCTCCACCACGGTCGGCGGCACGACGACCGCAGGCGCCTGGACCACCACGGGGGTGGAGGCGGCGGCGACGGGCGTGCCGGTCGTGGTCGGGCGCGAGACACCGCGACGCGTCCGCGTCCGGGTCACCACCGTGGGCGCGGCCGGAGCTTCCTGTGCGGGAGCCTCTTCGACGGGGGCCTCCTCGGCGGGGGCCTCCTCGACGGGCTCAGCCGCCACGGGCTCCTGCTCGGGCTCGGACGCCTTCTCCGGCACCGGCTGGTCGAGCGGCTCCTCGGCCACCTCGGTCGTCGGCTCAGCGGTCTGCCCAGCGGCCTGCTCAGTCGCCTGCTCAGTCGTCTGCTCAGTCGTCTGCTGGCCGCGGTTGCGGGAACGACCACGCGAGCGGCTGCGGCGCGACGGCTGCTGCTCCTGCTCCCCGACCTGCTCGCCCTGAGCGTCCTGGAGGTCCGGCTCCGTGCCGGTCGACGCCGTGGGCTCGACGTGCTCGACCTGCGGCTGCTCGGCCTGCTGGGCCTTCTCGGGCTGGGCCTTCTCCGGCTGGGTCTTCTCCGGACGGGCCTTCTCCTGCTTGGCCCGGTCCTGCTTCACCTCAGCCTTCTCCGCCGTGACCTCAGCCTGCTGGGCGTTCTGCTTGTCGCCCTTGCCACGGTTGCGACGACCTCGACGGCCGTCCTCGTCCTGACCACCCGACTTCGACTCGACCGGGTGGGTGTGGGTGACGTAGCCAAGCCCGTGGCAGTGATCGCACTCGGTGGTGAAGGCCTCGAGAAGGCCGGTGCCGATCCGCTTGCGCGTCATCTGGACCAGGCCCAAGGACGTCACCTCGGCCACCTGGTGGCGGGTGCGGTCACGCCCCAGGCACTCCACCAGACGGCGCAGCACCAGGTCACGGTTCGACTCGAGCACCATGTCGATGAAGTCGACGACGATGATGCCGCCGATGTCGCGCAGGCGCAGCTGGCGAACGATCTCCTCAGCGGCCTCGAGGTTGTTCTTGGTGACCGTCTCCTCGAGGTTGCCGCCCGAACCGGTGAACTTGCCGGTGTTGACGTCGACCACGGTCATCGCTTCGGTGCGGTCGATGATCAGCGATCCGCCGGACGGCAGCCAGACCTTGCGGTCCAGACCCTTGGCGATCTGCTCGTCGATCCGGTACGTGCTGAAGACGTCACCCTGGGCCGCGGAGGCGGCATCGGCCGGCGCGTACTTCTCCAGCCGCTCCGCCAGGTCGGGGGCGACGTGCTGGACGTATCCCTGGACGGTGTTCCAGGCGTCGTCGCCCTCGATGACCAGCTTCGAGAAGTCCTCGGTGAACAGGTCGCGGACGACCTTCAGGGTCAGGTCCGGCTCGCCGTAGAGGAGCTGGGCACCGTTGCCCTTGTTGCGGGCCTTGAGCTCGATGTCCTCCCAGCGGGCCTTGAGGCGCTCGACGTCGCGGGTCAGCTCATCCTCCGAGGCGCCCTCGGCGGCGGTGCGCACGATGACGCCCGCGGTGTCCGGGACGATCTCCTTGAGAAGCGACTTCAGGCGGGCGCGCTCGGTGTCGGGGAGCTTGCGCGAGATGCCCGAGGTGGTGCCGTCCGGCACGTAGACCAGGAAGCGACCGGCGAGCGAGATCTGGCTGGTGAGGCGGGCGCCCTTGTGGCCGACCGGGTCCTTGGTGACCTGGACGAGCACCGGCTGTCCCGGGGAGAGGACGGCCTCGATCTTGCGGGGCTGTCCGTCCTTGTGACCGAGCGCGGACCAGTTGACCTCACCGGCGTAGAGGACGGCGTTGCGGCCCTTGCCGATGTCGACGAAGGCGGCCTCCATCGACGGCAGCACGTTCTGCACGCGGCCCAGGTAGACGTTGCCGATCAGCGACGTCTGCGACTCGCGCGCCACGTAGTGCTCCACGAGGACCTTGTCCTCGAGCACGGCGATCTGGGTCAGGTCGGGGCGCTGGCGGATGACCATCACGCGGTCGACGGCCTCGCGGCGGGCCAGGAACTCGGCCTCGGAGACGATCGGGGCACGACGGCGACCAGCCTCGCGGCCTTCGCGGCGGCGCTGCTTCTTCGCCTCCAGACGGGTGGAGCCGGCGACGGCAGTGATCTGGTCCTCGGCCTTGCGCACCTCGCGCACCCGGACCACGGTGTTCTCCGGGTCGTCGTGGGTGGTGCCGTCGGTGTCACCAGCGCGACGACGACGACGGCGACGACGCGAGCTGGAGCCGGAGCCCTCGGCCTCGTCGGCGCTCTCCTCGGTCTCGGCGCCGGTCTCGGAGCCGGCCTCGGCCTCAGCCGGGCTCTGCGCCTCTGCCTCGTCCTCGGCGCCGGAAGCGGACTCGCCCTCGGCCTGGCCGGACTTGCGACGGCGACGTCCACCGCGGCGGCGACGACGGCGGGAGGGAGTGTCGTCCTCGTCCTCCTCGGAAGTCTCTTCCTCGATGGCCTCGACGACCTCGACGACCTCCGCCTCGGTCTCCTCGTCCTCCTCGACGACAGCGGCCGCCCCGGCATCCACGAGCTCGGCGCTCGCCTCGTCGAGGGACGTCGCGGCAGGGGCCTCGGTCTCCTCACCGGTGGCGACGGTCTGCAGCGTCTCCTCTGCCGGGGC
>JAZQNT010000027.1:0-1662 GCA_045627505.1 Nocardioides sp. | reverse complement strand
GGGACTCGAGGAACTGCTCGAGCAGGAGGGAGCGGAGCTGCGCGAACTCCGGGGAGGTGCGTTCGCGGGGGTAGGGCAGGTCGATCTCGACGACCTTCTTGATCGAGCCGGGGTGGGCCGACATGACGACCACGCGGTTGGCCAGGACGACGGCCTCGTCGATGTCGTGGGTGACCAGGACGGCGGTGGTGCGCTGCTTCTGCCAGACGTCAATCAGGGCGTCCTGCATCTCGAACCGGGTGAACGCGGCGAGGGCACCGAACGGCTCGTCCATCAGCAGCACGTCGGGCTCGGGCACCAGCGCCCGGGCGATCGCGGTGCGCTGGGCCATGCCGCCGGAGAGGTGGTGCGGGTGGGCGTCGCGGAACTTCTCCAGGTGCATCAGGGAGAGCATCTGCTCCAGACGCTCCTGCTGCTCATCGCGCGTTCCGGTGGCGCCGAAGAGCATGTTGTCGGCGACCGTGAGCCACGGCAGCAGGCGGTGTTCCTGGAAGACGACGCCGCGCTGGCGGCTGGGACCGGTGATCGGCTCCCCGCCGGCGCGGATGGTGCCCTCGTACTCGGTGTCGAGACCGGCCAGGGCCCTCAGCAGGGTGGACTTGCCGCAGCCGGACGGCCCGATCAGCACGACGAACTCGCCGGCCGCGATCTCGAGGTTGACGTCGGTGACCGCGAGGGTCTTGCCGAAGGTGCGGCTGACGTGGGACAGGGTGAGGTCGACGGTCATCTCACATCTCCTTGGCGAGGTTGTCGCGCCACGACAGCAGGCGGCGTTCGAGGGCACGGACGAGGACGTCGACGAGCTTGCCGACGACGGCGAAGACGACCAGGGCGGCGATCACGATGTCGACGCGGACGAACTCGCGCCCCTGCTGCATCCAGAAGCCGATGCCGGACGAGGCACCGTTGAGCTCGGCGATCACGAGGGCCAGCCAGGCAACGCCGAGGGAGAGGCGGATGCCGTGGAGGACCTGCGGCATGGCGGCGGGCAGCACGATCCGGCGCACCATCTGCAGCGGCGAGAGCTCGTAGACCCGACCCACCTCGATCAGCTTGCGGTCGATGTCGCGGATGCCGGCGAAGGTCGAGAGGTAGATGTTGAAGAAGGCGCCGTAGGCGATGAGGATGATCTTGGGCTGCTCCCCGATGCCGAACCAGACGATGAAGAGCGGCACGAGACCCATCAGCGGCACCGTGCGCAGCATCTGGAAGGTGGAGTCGAGCATCCGCTCGCTGAACCGGGAGAGGCCGGTCAGCGCGCCGAGGACGAGACCGAGGAAGCCGCCGATCAGGAAGCCGAAGATCCAGCGGCGCACGCTCATGCCGAGGTTCTCCCAGAACGCGCCGTCGCGCATGGACTCCCACAGGGTCTGCGCCACCTGGATCGGCGAGGAGAGCAGCGTGGGGTTGATCCAGCCGGCCTCGTAGGCGCCGTGCCAGATCACGAGGAAGGCGACGGGGACGATCCACCCGAGGGGCAGGCGGCTCAGCGCTGCGCCCTTGCGGCGGGCAGCTCCGCGCGTCGACGCGGTCGTGGACGCCGCCGTGCTGCCGGCGGTCTCGATGACGCTCATGGATTCAGGTCTCCTGGGGGCACGCCGGTGCACGGCGCGGGGCGGGGGGACGAGCCGGGCGAGGGCGGAGCCGACCAGGTCGGCCCCC
>JAZQNT010000026.1:0-4020 GCA_045627505.1 Nocardioides sp. | reverse complement strand
ACGACATGGCTACGATCCGACTTGATGAAGCTCGCTGCGGCGAAGGCACTGGCAGCGCTCATCCCCGAGGAGGAGCTAAACGAGGACTACATTATCCCCGCCGCCTTCGATCCGCGCGTGCGCCCTGCCGTGGCTGCGGCGGTGGCAAATCTAAAATAGCTTCAAGCTTTTCCTTTTCAACAGGAGTGCTCTTGAATTTTCTGGCACTGAAACGTGTTTTCATATTCTGTAATACATCATTTGTTATCATATTCTAGTCCTTCCTATGCTTGTCTGCTGTCGCGGCGTGGGAGGTCGAGTCGAAGCGGTGCGTCCCCGCGGTCCGTCGGTTCTGCCGGGCCTCACCGAAGGCGACCAGGACGAAGACGCCCAGGACGAAGCCGTTGGTCAGGCACCAGGCCGTGCCCAGGGTGAAGGTGCCCGTCACCACGTTCTGCCACACCCCGACGGCCCCGGTCAGCACCAGGAAGACGAAGGTCAGCACCTGGGGCACCATGAAGTTGAACGGTGAGGCGATCCGGGTGGTGGTGCCCGTGACGTGCCACTTCTGCTCCCGCCCGGTCCACGCGTTGGCCAGCGCTCTGAGGTAGATCGGGTACGAGACCGCCGCCAGCATCAGCACCTCCCAGCGGAAGCTGCCCATGCTGAACAGGGCCAGCAGGATCTGCATCAGGTAGAACCCGGCGTACATGAGCAACCACTGCCCCACGCCGACGCTCACCGAGACCGGTTGCAGGTCAAGGTAGATCTCCAACGCCGGTACGAGGAGCAGCAGCCCCGGTGCGATGCCGGTCAGGTAGTGGGTGGCGGTGATCGCGTACATGATCCGCTGGTCGAGGGTGAGGTTGCGGCGCGGGGACAGCGGGTTGGCGCGGAACCAGATCTCGAAGCCACCGGTCGCCCAGCGCAACTGCTGCTTGCTGTACGCCTCGATCGTCTGCGGGGCGTCGCCCACGGCCAGGGTCTTGGCCAGGTAGACGCTTCGCCACGCGCGTTCGTGCAGCCGCAGCGAGGTCCACACGTCCTCGGAGTTCGAGTCGACGCAGATCCCGCCCACCTCGTGCACCGCGGTGCGCCGGAAGACCACGTTGGTGCCCACGCAGAAGGCAGCGTTGAAGTGGTTCCGGCCGGGCTGGACGAACCGGTAGAACATGGACTGCATGTACCCGGCGCCGCGCGAGATCAGGTTGTCGAGGTTGCCGTAGGTCTGCGGGGTCTGGACGAAGGCCACGGTCTCGTCGACGAAGAACGGCAGGGTCTGCTCGAGGAAGTCGGGCCGGGGGGCGAAGTCGGCGTCGAAGATGCAGAAGAACTCGCCCTTGGCGATGGACAGGGCGTGGTTGAGGTTGCCTGCCTTTGCCCCGGTGTTGCTGAGCCGACGCAGGTAGTGGCACCCCAGCTCCTCGGCCAGCGCCCGCACCTCGTCGGAGCGGCCGTCGTCGAGGATCCAGGTGCGGTGCTCGCCGCGGATCGCCATCGCGGCGCTCGCCGTCCGGCGGATCATCTCCACCGGCTCGCCGTACACGGTGACGAAGACCTCCACGCCGGGGCGGCGGCCGGCCAGGGACAGCTCCCACTCGCGGGCAGGACGATCGGGTGCGCGGGTCAGCAGCTCGCCGTGCGCCGTCCAGTAGGCGTAGGTGCGCGGGTCGCGGGTGCCCGAGAGCACCGTCCACATGGCCAGGACCGTGTGCACGACCAGGATCCCCTCGGCCAGCACCACCACCAGCCACGGCACCAGGTCGCCCCGGTTGCCGGGGTCCAGCAGGAACGTCGCGTACAGCAGGACCCCGAGGCCCGCCAGCAGCACCACCACGAGGAGCACCGGCGAGTAGTGCTGGGCCGCGGCGGCGCGGCGGGTGCTGGGCACGTGACGGTCGAGCTGCGCCAGGTCCTCGTGGTGCATGCCGCGTCCCCCTCCGTCGTTCCCCAGAACTGCTGCGGGGCGCCTGCTGCGGGGCGCCGGTTCCACGTCTTGGACGCTAGGGGCAGGCCGTGACGTCCTGCTTGCCGGAAGGTGTCGTGCATGTAACGCCGAAAAAGTTGGGTATCCGCCGCTGACCTGCGGATTTGTCCGGGCTGGCCGTTCATGATGGAGGCAGGTCGGATGTGTCGGGGAGGCCCCGACCGGAGGGGGTGTTCCATGGTCAGGGTCCGTTTCGAAGGTGTGAGTCGGCACTACCCGGGTGCTGCCCGGCCGGCCGTCGCGCAGGTGGACCTGACCGTGGCGGACGGCGAGACCGTGGCCCTCGTCGGGCCAGCCGGGGCGGGCAAGACCACCCTGTTGCGCCTGGCCTGCGGGCTGGAGGTGCCCGACCGTGGACGAGTCGTCCTGGGGGAGGGGAACGCGGAGCACCTCGAGGTGGTCCTGCTGTTCCAGAACTACCCGGTGCACCCGCACCGGAGCGTGCGCGAGTACGTGACCGGGGACCGCCGGCGTGGTCTCCGCGGTCGGCGTTTCCACGACCCGGTCGTGGACTCCGTCCTGGAGGTGCTCGGCCTGGACGACCTGCGGCGTCGCGCGGTCTACTCGCTCTCGAGCAGCGAGCGAATGCGCATGGTGCTGGCACGTTCGCTGGTCCAGCAGCCCGACCTGTTGCTGTTGGACGAGCCCTTCGCCAACCTCGCTCCGCGGGTTCGGGCCGACCTGCTGGATCGGCTCACCGCGGCGCAGGAGTTGCGGCGGGTGACCACGCTCTACGTCACCGAGCACCTGGACGAGGCGGAGCGGATGGCCACCCGGGTGCTGTGGGTGGCGGACGGCCAGGTGCAGGAGATGGCCCGCACCACGCATCCCTGAGCCCGGATCAGCCCGCTCGCTCCGCCACCAGCCGACGCCCGCCGACGGTGTCCTCCAGCGCCGGCCGCAGGTCGGGCCAGACGAAGGTGAACCCGACGGTGGCCAGCTTCTCGGGGTGCACCCAGCGGCTCTTGAGCACCATCTCGCTCTCCATTCGCAGCGCCACCATGCCGATCTCCAGCATCCACCGCGTCGCTGGCAGGCCGATCGGCATGCGCACCACCCGGCGCAGCTCGGCCATCAGGGTCCGGTTGTCGGTGGTGTCGAAGGTCGTCAGGTTCACCGGACCGGCGAGCTCAGGGTGCTCGTCGATGAACTGCACCGCCCGGACCACGTCGTCGACGTGGATCCAGGAGAACTTCTGGCGTCCGTGGGAGTGGCGCACCGGGGCCGGACCGCCGCTCGGGTGCTCTCCGATCCCGCGGTAGCGCCGGTGCGGGAACCACCAGCCGTCGTACTGCGGCCCACCGAGGCCGAGCCTGGTGGCCCGGGCCAGCATGTCGGTGGCCGGCCCGCCCAGCACGATTCCCATCCGCAACGCCACCCGACGGGTGCCGGGCAGCTCGCCGGCGAAGAACTCGCGCTCCCAGCTGGACGCGACGTCGACCGAGAAGCCCTGGCCCAGCTCGCCACTCGACTCGGTCTGGGGGCGGTCCAGCGCGTAGCGGTAGATCGTGGCGGTGCTCGCGTTCAGCCACACCCGAGGCGGGTGCTCGGCAGCGGCGATCGCCTCGCGCAGCGCACGCGTGGTCTGCACCCGCGAGCGCAGGATCTCGTTCCGGTTGGCGTCGGTGTAGCGGCAGCCGACGCTCCTGCCCGCCAGGTTGACCACCACGTCGGCGCCGTCGACCAGGCGCGCGAGCCCCGCGGGGTCGTCCCAGGTCCCGTCGGGACCGGTGCGCCCCACCCGCGCGACCTCGTACCCGCGGGCGGTCAGGTCGGCCACCAGGCGGTGTCCGATGAACCCGTTCCACCCCGCCACCACTGCTCTGCGCCCGCTCATGGGGAGCAACCTAGCCCGCCCTCGGGCCGGGCGGACCGGAGCGAACCGGCCACGGTGACGACCAGCCTCAGCAGCTGGACGGGACGTCGACGCGTTCGGTGAGCTGGGCGAAGGGAGTTGCCTCCTGCCGCACGCCCTCGGCCCGCAGCTCCGCGACCCGGCCCTGCTGGACGACGCGCCCGTTGTCGAGGACGCTCACCTCCGCGTCGTCGGCCAG
>JAZQNT010000025.1:0-13657 GCA_045627505.1 Nocardioides sp. | reverse complement strand
AACTCCCTGGCCCACAGAACGACATGGCTACGATCCGACTTAGATCAGGTGCCGCAGAAGGTGCGGAAGTTCTCCGTGAACTCCGCGGGGGCGGGCTCGGCGAAGCGCTCCCCGCCGGGCACCGGGGCGAACGGGGCGGTCACCGCGGCCAGCAGCTCCTCGAACTGGGTGAGCTCACCGTCCTCCGCCGCCAGCAAAGCAGCCTCGACGAGGTGGTTGCGCGGGATGTGGACGGGGTTGACGGCATCCATGGCGTCGGCGTCAGGAGCGAACGCGAGCCACGTGTCGAGCCACGCGTCGAGGCGGGGGAGCTCGAGCGAGGAGCCGCGTACCGGCTCCCGGTCGCCGCGGGCCGCGGCGGCCAGGAGCCGGAAGAACGACGTGAAGTCCACCCCCGATGCCTCCAGGAATCCGTGCAGCTCGGTGACCAGGTCGGTCAGGCCGTCGACGTCGAGCCCCGCCCGTCCGACCTCGACGCCCAACTTGGCGGCCATCTCGTCCAGCCAGGCGGCGTTGAAGTGCACGGGGTAGTCCTCCAGGATCGAGGACAGCGCCTCGACCGCGGTGGCCTCGTCGTCCGCCACGATCGGGAGCAACGCCTCGGCAAAGCGCGCCAGGTTCCACTGCGCCACGCTGGGCTGGTTCCCGAAGGCGTACCGGCCTCCGGTGTCGATGGAGGAGAAGACCGCCCGAGGGTCGTACCCGTCGAGGAATGCGCACGGGCCGTAGTCGATGGTCTCCCCGGAGATGGTCATGTTGTCGGTGTTCATCACGCCGTGCACGAACCCGAGGCTGATCCACTTCGCGACCAACCCGGCCTGCACCTTGACCACGTGCTCGAACAGCTCGACGGGCGGGTTGTCGGCCTGGACGGCCTCGGGCAGGTGACGCTCCAGCGCGTGGCGTGCCAGCTTCACCAGGACCCGCATCTGCTGGGAGGCTCGCGCGAACTGGAAGGTGCCGACCCGGATGTGGCTCGATGCCACGCGGACCAGCACGGCACCGGGGTGCGCCCCGTCCTCGCGCAGCACCTTCGCGCCGGTGGCCACCACGGCCAGGGAACGAGTGGTGGGGACGCCGAGCGCGTGCATGGCCTCGGAGACCAGGTACTCGCGCAGCATCGGCGCCACGGCCGCCAGGCCGTCGCCGCCGCGGGACAGCTCGGTGGGACCGGAGCCCTTCAGGTGCAGGTCGCACAGCCCCGCGTCGGTGCGGAGCTCGCCGAGCAGCATCGCCCGACCGTCGCCGAGCTGCGGGGAGTAGCCGCCGAACTGGTGCCCGGAGTACCGCATCGCCACCGGCTTGGAGTCCGGCACGGGCTCCAGCCCGAGGAGGAACGCCAGGCCGGCGTCGGAGCGGAGGAACTCCACGTCCAGGCCGAGCTCGGTGGCCAGGGCCTCGTTCAGGACGAGCAGGCGCGGCTCCGGAGCCGGTGCGGCGGTCGCGGGAACGGTGAGTTCGGGGACGTCGTCGACGTAGCGGTGCTCGAGGGTGATCACGAGAAGAACGCTACCCGCGGGCCGGGAGCGCGACGGCAGCCCGTGTCACGCGTGACGTCCGCCCGTCGCTGGAGCGGGGAACCGTGAGGTGCTCGTGACGCGCGGAG
The DNA here is from genome assembly GCA_045627505.1 of Nocardioides sp. Lineage (GTDB taxonomy): Bacteria > Actinomycetota > Actinomycetes > Propionibacteriales > Nocardioidaceae > Nocardioides. Next base: position 12,051 of record JAZQNT010000025.1, on the reverse strand, counting down.
GCGTGGAGTCTGACATGGTGGCTGCATGGAACTGCGGATCTTCACCGAGCCCCAGCAGGGGGCCACCTACGACGACCTGCTCGCCGTCGCCCTCGAGGCCGAGAAGCTGGGATTCGGAGCCTTCTTCCGCTCCGACCACTACTTGACCATGGGCGGTGACGGTCTGCCCGGTCCCACCGATGCCTGGACGACCCTCGCCGGGTTGGCCCGGGACACGTCCACCATCCGGCTCGGCACCCTGATGACGTCGGCGACCTTCCGGCACCCCGGGATCCTGGCCATCCAGGTGGCGCAGGTGGACCAGATGAGCGGCGGTCGGGTGGAGCTCGGCCTCGGGGCAGGCTGGTTCGCCGAGGAGCACACCGCCTACGGCATCCCGTTCCCCGGCACCAAGGAGCGGTTCGACCGCTACGAGGAGCAGCTGGAGATCGTCACGGGTCTGTGGGCGACGCCGCTGGGGGAGACCTACTCGTACAGCGGACGCCACTACACCCTCTCTGACTCCCCGGCGTTGCCCAAGCCGGTCCAAAGCCTGCCTCCGGTGCTCATCGGGGGCCACGGGAAGCGCCGCACGCCGCGCCTGGCCGCCCACTTCGCGGACGAGTTCAACGTTCCCTTCGCCGACACCGCGACCACGGCGGGCGCCTTCGCCCGGGTGGACGCCGCCTGCGAGTCCCTCGACCGTGACCCGGACTCGCTGGTGCACTCCAGCGCGCTCGTGCTGTGCGTGGGGAAGGACGAGGCGGAGATCGCCCGGCGAGCCGCTGCCATCGGACGCGAGGTGGACGAGTTGCGGGCCAATGGCCTGGCCGGCACGCCGGCCGAGGTGGTGGACAGGATCGGCGCCTACGCGGCGACCGGCGCCAGCCGGGTCTACCTCCAGGTCCTCGACCTCTCCGACCTCGACCACCTGCGGCTGGTCGCCGCCGAGGTCGCGCCGCACCTCGGCTGAGGCCCCGCCACCGCCCCAGAGAGCGCCCGAGAGAGCGCCCCGAGAGAGCGCCTGCGGCAGGGCCTGCGACGGGCACTGCGACGGGCACAGCAACAGGCGCTGCGGAAGGCATTGGGACAGGCGCTGCGGCTGGTTTGCAGGCTGGCCGGTGGTGCTCTCCACCGGTCAGCCGCCGTGGCGGTCGTGGGGAGTCGGAGAAGGAGCGATAACCTGTTTCCCATGAGCAACGCACCCGCCGCCCCCTTCGGACGTCTGCTGACCGCCATGGCCACCGCGTTCAAGGACGACGGGTCCGTGGACCTCGACGCCACCGCGCGCATTGCTGCGCACCTGGTCGACAACGGCAACGACGGGGTCGTCGTCTCCGGCACCACCGGCGAGGCACCGACCACGACCGTGCAGGAGGACGCCCAGATCCTGGCCGCGGTCAAGGACGCCGTGGGCGGACGCGCCACCGTGATCGCTGGCGTCGGGACCAATGCCACGGCGCACTCGGTCGAGCTGGCCCGCAACGCGGCGAAGGTGGGCGTGGACGGCATCCTGCTCGTTGCCCCGTACTACAACAAGCCTTCCCAGGCCGGCGTGCAGTACCACTTCGACCAGGTCGCGGGAGCCTCCGACCTCCCGGTGATGCTCTACGACGTGCCCGGTCGGGTCGGCATCACCATCTCGATGGAGACCTACGCCAAGGCGATCGAGAACGAGAAGGTCGTCGCGGTCAAGGACGCCTACGGTGACATGGTCCGGGCGACCCGCCTGACGGAGATGGGGTACGCCGTGTACTCCGGCGACGACCCGGCTACGCTCAGCTTCTTGGCGCACGGGGCCGTGGGCCTCGTCTCCGTCGTCGGCCACGTGGCCGGCAACGAGATCAAGCAGATGATGGAAACCTTCCTCGCCGGCGACCACGTCGGCGCACACACGATCTTCCGCCGGCTGATGCCGGCTTTTGACGCCGTCATGGGCGTCCCGAACTACGGTGCCACCACCGCGAAGGCCGCCCTGCAGCTGCTGGGCGTCCTCGACAACCGCAACGTCCGGGGACCGCTGGTCGCGCTGGACGACGCCGAACACGACGCCCTGCGCGAAGGCCTTGCCGCCGCGGGCCTGATCTGAGGAACTGCATGTCCCACACCCAGACCGAACTGACCACTCCGCCGCCCCTGGAAGAAGGCGCGCTGCGCGTCATCCCGTTGGGCGGTCTGGGTGAGGTCGGTCGGAACATGACCGTCTTCGAGTACGACGGTCGCCTGCTCGTCGTCGACTGCGGCGTCCTGTTCCCCGAGGAGCACCACCCGGGCGTCGACCTGATCCTCCCGGACTTCCAGCCGATCCGCGAGCGTCTCGACGACATCGAGGCGCTGGTGCTCACGCACGGCCACGAGGACCACATCGGGGCCACGCCGTACCTGCTCCGCGAGCGCCAGGACATCCCGCTCGTGGGCTCCGAACTGACCCTGGCCCTGCTCGACTCCAAGCTCCGCGAGCACCGCCTGCGCAACACCGTGCACCACGTGGTGAAGGAAGGCGACCGGATCCCGTTCGGCCCCTTCGACCTCGAGTTCGTCGCGGTCAACCACTCCATCCCGGACGCGCTGGCGGTGGCCATCCGCACCTGTGCCGGCATGGTGCTGCACACCGGTGACTTCAAGATGGACCAGCTGCCGCTGGACGGTCGCATCACCGACCTGCGGGCCTTCGCCCGTCTCGGCGAGGAGGGGGTGGACCTCTTCCTGACCGACTCCACCAACGCCGAGGTCCCGGGTTTCACCACCCACGAGAAGAACATCGGCCCGGTCCTCGACCGCACCTTCTACAAGTCGAAGCAGCGCATCATCGCCGCCTGCTTCGCCTCGCACGTGCACCGCGTCCAGCAGATCCTGGACGCCGCCGTCTCGCACGACCGCAAGGTCGCCTACGTCGGACGCTCGATGGTCCGCAACATGCAGATCGCCAAGGAACTGGGTTACCTCACCGTCCCGGCGGGCGTGCTGGTCGACGCCAAGGAGCTGGCCAAGCTGCCGCCGGAGCGTCAGGTCCTGATCTCCACCGGTTCGCAGGGTGAGCCGCTCTCCGCGCTGAGCCGGATCGCGAACCGCTCGCACTCCTTCGTGCACCTGGAGGAGGGTGACACCGTCATCCTCGCCAGCTCGCTGATCCCGGGCAACGAGACCTCGATCTACCGCGTGATCGTCGGCCTCACGAAGCTGGGCGCCACCGTGGTCCACAAGGGCAACGCGCTGGTCCACGTCTCCTGCCACGCCAGCGCCGGTGAGCTGCTGTACTGCTACAACATCGTCAAGCCGCGCAACGTGATGCCGGTGCACGGCGAGGCACGCCACCTGCGCGCCAACGCCGACCTGGCGATCGAGACCGGAATCGACCCCGCGAACGTGGTCCTCGCTGACGACGGCTACGTCGTCGACCTGGTCGACGGGCACGCCAAGGTGGTGGGCAAGGTCGAGTGCGGCCACGTCTTCGTCGACGGCACCACCGTCGGCGGGGTCTCGGAGGACTCCCTCAAGGAGCGCCGGATCCTCGCCGAGGAGGGCTTCATCTCGATCATCACCGTCGTCGACTTCGCGACGAAGAAGATCGTGCGGGGGCCGGAGGTCGTCGCCCGTGGCTTCGCCGAGGAGGAGTCCACCTTCGAGGGCGTCAAGCCGCAGATCATCCGGGCCCTGGAGGCCTCGCTGGCCGACGGAGTGGCCGACACCTACACGCTGCAGCAGAACGTGCGCCGCGTGATCGGTCGCTGGGTCAACAAGGCGCACCGCCGTCGTCCGATGATCGTCCCGGTGGTCATGGAGAACGGCACGCACGTCTGCTGATTGATCGTCGTGACGAAGCCCCGGTCCCTGTGAGGGACCGGGGCTTCGTTGCTCGGGGCCGAGCCGCGTTCGCGACGTCAGGCCGGCGCGGCGATCCGGGCGTCGGCGCCCAGGGACACGACATGGTCCATGCGGTCGAGACCGACCGTCCCGTGGGTGATCCACAGGACCGTGCGGTCGCCGGCGTCCAGCAGTTGCGCGGTCACCTCATGGGCCGTGGCCGTGTCCAGGTGCGCGGTGGGCTCGTCCAGCACCAGCACGGGTTGGTCGGCGAGGACGGCGCGAGCCAGCGCCAGACGTGCACGCTCGCCGCCCGAGACATGCGCGTGCCCTTCGCCGACGAAGGTGTGCAGTCCGTGCGGGAGGCCCTCCACCCAGCTGCCCAGGTGGGCCTTGTGCAGGGCCGCGCGCACCTCGTCGTCGGTGGCTCCGGGACGAGCCAGACGGACGTTCTCGGCCACGGTGGAGGCGAACACGTAGGGGTCGTCATCCACCAGGCCCACTCGCGCCCGCACGGCGTCCGGGTCGACCTGGCGTGCGTCCACCCCGTCGAGCAGGACCGCACCTTCGCGCGGATCCAGGAAGTGCAGCAGCAGCGCCGCGACGGTGGACTTGCCCGAGCCGCTGGGGCCGACCAGGCCCACCCGGGCACCGGGGGGAAGGTCGAGGTCCAGGGCACGGAGCGCGTCCGCGTCACCCCAACCGGCACGGACGCCGTCCATCGCCACGCGGGGGTGGGCCGCCAGCGTGGTCACCTGTGTCGTGACCGCGTCCTCGGGCGGTGCGGGCACCGCAGGCGTCATCGCCTCCAGAGCTTCCAGGCGAGCGTGTGCGGCGCGGGTCCGGACCTCGACGGATGCGGCGTCGACGAGGGGGAGCAGGGCGTCGGCCAGTGCCAGCGGGAGCATGACGAGCAGCGCGGTCATCGCCGGGGACAGGTCACCGGCACGCAGCGGGTCCTCCAGCAACCACGCGGTGGCCACCAGACCCGCTCCGCTGGCCACCACGACCACCAGTCGACCCCATGCCGAGGCCCGGGCCGAGCGGTCGGCCGCGCGCGCCAGGCGACGTGAGGCGGCGTCGACCTTCTCGAGCGCCTGCGGCACCGCGCCCCAGGCGACGTACTGCCGGACCGAGGCGAACCAGCCCTCGGTGCAGGTGGAGACCTCGGCGCGGGCAGCCACGAACTGCTGCTCCGCGCGCTCGACGCCGCGTCGGGTGCAGCGGTGGGCCAGCAGGCCGGCGACACAGACGAGCAGGGTGACCAGTCCGGCACGCGGGTGCGCGAGGGAGGCCAGGAGGATGGCCAGCGCGGCGACGAGCAGCGCGGTCGACCGGGGCTGCCGGACCCGGAGCTGTTCGTCGACGAGCGAGTCGACGTCGTCGACCACGCTGGTGAGCACGTCGCCGCGGCGGACGCCGAGACGCCCGGGGACGAGCGGCACCAGGGTGTCGTAGATCCGTGCGCGGCGCTCCGCGAGCTCCCGGAACGCCACGTCGTGGGAGACCAGGCGCTCGGCGTAGCGGAACACCGGACGGGCCAGCCCGAAGGCGCGCACGGCGACGATGGCCACCATCAGGTGCAGCACCGGCGGGTGCTCGGAGGCCCGCGTGATGAGCCAGGCGGCGGTCGCGGTCAGTGAGACCCCGGCGGCCATGGAGAGGGCACCCAGCAGCGAGGCGGTGCGCACGCCGAACCGGGGCGGGACGAGGTCGCGCCCCTCGCTCGGGTCGAGGGCCGGAGCCGATGCTCGGGTACCGCCGGAGGCGGCGGGGGGTGCCGTCGCCGGGCGGGACGCGGCGGCGTCCTGTGGCGTCGGAGCCGCAATCGGGGCAGGAGCGACGGTGACCACCTGGTCGGCGGCGTCCAGCACCGCGTCGCGGTGGGCCACCACCAGCACCAGTCGCGTCGCGGCCAGGCGTCGGAGGGTGTCGAGGAGGACCGCTTCGCTGGCGGGGTCGAGGTGCGCGGAGGGCTCGTCGAGCAGGACCACCGGTCGGTCGGCCAGCACCACCCGGGCCAGGCCGAGGCGGGCCCGTTGGCCGGCGGAGAGCCCGGCGCCGTCCTCCCCGAGGGGGGACTCGAGTCCGAGTTGCGTCGCGCGCTCCACCTCGTCGAGGTCCAGCGCAGCGAGCGCGGCGTGCAGCTCGTCGTCGGTGGCGTCGGGACGGGCCACCCGCAGGTTCTCGGCGATGGTGCCTGCGGTGAGCCACGGGCGCTGGGGCGCGGTGGCGACCAGCGAGCGCCAGCGGACCGGGTCGACCTCGTCCAGGGGAGTGCCGTCCAGCAGCACGCGGCCGGTGCTGGCGCGCAGCTCGCCGCAGAGCAGGGCCATTAGGGTGGACTTCCCAGCGCCCGAGGGCCCTGCGACGGCGACCAGGCCGCGCTGGGGCAGGACCGCCGTGGTGGGTGCCAGGGCGGGGGAGGTGCGGTCCGGATAGGTGAATCCGACCCCCTCGAGGACGATGGACGGAGCGCGGTCGTCGTCCAGGCTCCGCTGGCCGGCCGTGCTCGCGGCGATGGTCTGCTGGGCCCGAGCCAGGAACTCGGCGGCAGCGGTGAACGTGGCGCTGCCCTCCGCGGCCGCGTGGAACTCGGCGCCCACCCGACGCAGCGGCCAGTAGGCCTCCGGGGCCAGCAGGAGCACGATCAGGGCGGTCTCGAAGTCGATCCCGTCGTTGGCCAGGCGCAGCCCGACGACCACGGCGACCAGGGCCACGGAGATGGTGGCAATCAGTTCGAGGGCCACGGAGGAGGCGAACGCCACCCGCAGGGTCTCCAGCGTCGCGCGGCGGTACCGGTCGGTGACCTCACGCACGGTGCGGGACTGGGCGCCTGCGCGCCGGTTGGCCACCAGCGTCGGCAGGCCCCGGACCACGTCGAGGAAGTGTCCGGAGAGGGCGCTCATCGCCCGCCACTGCCGGTCGGCCTTCTCGCTCGTGCTCTGGCCGATCAGGATCGCGAAGAGCGGCACCAGCGGGAGCGTGAGGACGATGATCAGGCCCGAGAGCCAGTCCAGCCAGAACACGGTGGCCACCGTGGCCACGGGCAGCACGGTGGCCAGGACGAGCGACGGCAGGTACTTGGTGAGGTAGGGCTCCACCGCGGTGGTGCCACGCGTGGCCAGGGCGGTGAGGGCGCCGGTGCGCTCGCGGGACAGGTCGAGCGGGTCGAGGTCAGCGGCTGCCTGCAGGAGGCGACGCCGCAGGGCTCCGGAGACGAGGCCGGCGGCCACGGCTCCCTGGGTGTCCACCACCCAGGCGGTCGCGGCCCGGGCGAGGACGATCACGACCAGCCACGCGGCGGGGGCGTGCCAGGCGCCCGCCGCGTCGGAGACCAGCCGCACCACCAGCATCCCGACGGCGAACGCCTGGGCCACGGCCAGCAGACCCTGCGCCGTCCCCGCAACCAGGCCGAGGGCCAGGGGGCGCTTGGCGGGCGTGAGGTGGGGGACGAACGCAGGGTCGAAGGGCTTCACAGCAATCAGTGCTCCGTGTAGCGGGGGGCGGTGGGGACAGTGGGCACCAGGTCGTCCGGGTGGGGCGGCTCCGGCAGCTGCTCGTCACGCGGGTCCTCGTCACGCAGGTCCTCGGGACGCAGGCCCACCGGCGCCGGGATGTGGTCGACCGTGATCCGCTTGCGGAAGATCCAGTAGGTCCAGGCCTGGTACATCAGCACCAGCGGGGTGAAGACCACGGCCACCCAGGTCATCACCTTGAGCGTGTACGCGGTGGCGGCCGCGTTCGTGGTGGTCAGCGAGTACGCCGCGTCGGTGGACGAGGGCATCACGTCGGGGAACAGGGCCAGGAAGAGACCGCCGACGGCCAGGGCGATGGTGAGGAAGGTACCGACGAAGGCCCACCCCTCACGCCGGGCGTGGTTCGCGAACCCGCCCGCCACCAGGCAGAGGGCGGCGACGACGAAGGCCACCCCGGAGGCGAGGTTCCCGGTCTTCAGCTGGATGCACCCCATGAAGACCACCGCGAGCAGGGCGGCCAGCAGGCCGATCGTGGCAGCCACGCGACGGGCCCGGTGACGGATCGCTCCGTCCGTCTTCAGCGCCACGAAGATGGCGCCGTGGGTGGCGAACAGTGCCGCGGTGGTGGCACCGCCGAGCAGCGCCAGGGGGTTCAGCAGCGTGAAGAGGGTGCCGGTGAACTCCTTGTCGGCGTCGATCGGGACGCCCACGACGATGTTGGTGAAGGCCACGCCCCAGAGCACCGCGGGGAGCCACGAGCCCAGGACGAGCATCGCGTCCCAGCGCTTGCGCCAGGCGTCGTCGTCCTTCTTGCCCCGGTACTCGAAGGCCAGGTTGCGCACGATCAGCGCCACCAGGATCAGCAGCAGCGGCAGGTAGAAGCCGCTGAAGAGGGTGGCGTACCACTCGGGGAAGGCGGCGAAGGTGGCGCCGCCGGCCACCAGCAGCCAGACCTCGTTGCCGTCCCAGACCGGGCCGACGGTGTTGTACATGACGCGACGTTCCTGCTCGGTGCGCGCCAGCCGCGGCAGCAGCATCCCGACGCCGAAGTCGAATCCTTCGAGCACGAAGTACCCGATCCACAGGATCGCGATGAGTGAGAACCAGACGGTGGTGAGTTCCATTGCTCCTGCTCCTCTCTCAGTAGGCGAATGCCAGGGGCTGGTTGTCGTCGTTGCCGCCGACGGGGACGTCCGGGGGCTCGGAGAAGGGCTCGGGCCCCTTCTTGACGTACTTCAGGAGAAGACCCACCTCGATCACCGCGAGCACCGCGTACAGGAGGGTCAGGGTGATCAGCGAGATCCAGGCCTCGGTGGTGCTCACGCCGGGGGAGACGGCCTTCTCGGTGGTCATCAGGCCGTAGACCACCCAGGGCTGGCGGCCCATCTCGGTGAAGATCCAGCCGAAGGAGTTGGCGAAGATCGCGAAGAGCGGAACCCCGATGCCGAGCCACGAGACCCAGCGTCCGGGCTGGACGCGACGGTTGCGGCGGGTGACGAAGAGGATCGCGGCGGCTCCCATGGCGGTGAGCACGCCCAGGCCCATCATGAACCGGAAGGACCAGTAGGTGATCGGGATGACCGGGGTGTAGTCGCTGGCGCTGTAGTAGCTGGCGCCCGGGTCCTGGCCGTAGGTCTCGATGTACTTCTCCCGCAGCGGGTTGATGCCCTCCACGGTCCCGTTGAACGAACCGGTGCCGAGGAAGGAGAGGAGGCCGTGCACCTGCACGATCTCGGTCGCTTCAGAGCCGTCGAGCTTGCCGATGCTCAGCACGGAGAACGGTGCGGCGGTGGTGGTCTCGTAGAGGCCCTCCGCGGCAGCCATCTTCATGGGCTGCACATCGGTCATGACCTTGCCCTGGAAGTCACCCGAGATGGCGACCCCGATCCCGGCGACCAGGCAGGCCCAGGCGCCGAAGCGGATGGTGAGGCGGTGCAGGTCGCGGTCGACGCGGTGCTTGGGGCGACGGCTCTTGTACAGCCAGGCGCCGACGCCCAGCATGAACGCACCCGCGGTCATGTAGGACGCGAGGATCACGTGCGGGAACGTGACCAGCTGGACCTCGTTGAACATCACGGCCCAGAAGTCGGTGAGTTCGGCGCGGCCGGTCTCGGGGTTGTAGACGTGGCCGACCGGGTTCTGCATCCAGCTGTTGGCGGCGAGGATGAACCAGGACGAGGCGAGCGTGCCGAGGTGCACGATCCACATGCAGGCGGCGTGCAGGGCACGCGGGAGCTTGTCCCAACCGAAGATCCACAAGCCGAGGAAGGTGGACTCGAGGAAGAAGGCGAGCAGACCCTCCACGGCCAGCGGGGCTCCGAAGACGTCGCCGACGAAGCGGGAGTAGTCGGACCAGTTCATCCCGAACTGGAACTCCTGGACGATTCCGGTCACCAGGCCGAGGGCGAAGTTGATCAGGAAGAGCTTGCCGAAGAACTTGACGAGCCGGAGGTACTCCTCCTTCTGCGTCCTGAGCCAGATGGTCTCCATGACGGCGATCAGGAGGGTGAGTCCGATCGTCAGCGGCACGAAGAGGAAGTGGTAGACGGTCGTGATGCCGAACTGCCACCGGGCGATGTCGAGAACTTCCACCGGTTCCTCCTGGATGAGGGATGAGGGGCGTGTGACGCTCCGGGGTCGGAGCGCTGCCGTGGTGTTCTGGCGTGAACCTACTACGCCACGTAGTACGAGCCAAGGTAGTACTCGCGTGTGTCGTAGTAGACTCCGGGGTGTGCCGACGACGAAGAACGCCCTGGGAGACCTCGAACGCGCCGTCATGGACGTGCTCTGGGACCTCCCCACAGGTGCAGAGATGACCGTGCGTGAGGTTCACGCGTTGCTGGTGGAGAACCGCGACGTCGCCTACACGACGGTCATGACCGTCATGGACCGTCTTGCGCGCAAGGGTATGACCGTCCAGCACAAGGAGGGCCGTGCCTACCGTTACCAGGCGGCGAGCACGCGGGCCGAGATGACCGCCGACCTGATGCGCGGGACGCTCGACGACCTGGGCCACGCCGACCGCGGTCCGGCGCTGGTCGCGTTCGTCGAGGACGCCTCTGCGGAGGAGATCGCCGCGCTCCGGGAGGCGCTCGCCGCCCTCGACGAGTCCTGATCCGGGGCCGGTCGTGACCCCCTACCTGCTCGCGGTGCTGGCCGTGCTCCTCGCCGGTCCCGTTCCCGCCGTGATGGCGAGGTGGACCTGGCTGCGCCGGACGCCGTTCGCTGCGATCCTGCTCTGGCAGGCCGTGGCCCTGGCCGCGGTGCTGGCCGCCGTGGGCGCAGGCCTGTCCACGGTCACCGTGTGGACGCACGGGAGCCCGCGGCAGTCGCTCATGGTCGTGGTGGCGCTGGGTGCCCTGGCGCTCACGGTCATGGTGGTCGGTCGACTCCTGGTCAGCGCCCACCGGGTCGGCCTCCAACTGCGCGTCCAGCGCCGGATCCAGCGCGAGCGGCTCGACCTGATCTCCACCCGGAGCGGGAGCGGGCGCGTGCTGGTGGTCGAGCACGACGTGCCGGTGGCCTACTGCCTGCCCAGCATGGCCAAGCCGCGGGTGGTCCTCTCCGCGGGAGCGGTGGCGCGGTTGGCGCCGGCCGAGCTCAGCGCAGTCTTCGCCCATGAGCGCGCGCACCTGAGCGCCCGCCACGACCTGGTCCTCGAGGCGTTCACCGTGCTGCACCGCGCCTTCCCCCGGTGGGTCTCCAGTGACGCCGCGCTGCGCGAGGTGAAGCTGCTGGTGGAGGTGCTGGCCGACCGTGCCGCACTCAAGGTGGGCACTCCCCGCGACCTCGGACGTGCGCTGCTGGCCATGGCTGAAGGCCGTGCCCCTGCGGGTGCGATGGGTGCCGCCCACGCTGCCGCGCGGGGCGAGCTGGTGGAGCGGGTGCGGTTGCTGGCCGACCTGCGCCCCCGCCCGATGCAGGCCTTCCTGCTGGTCGGCACCGCCTGGATGGTGGTCGTCCTGCCGACCGCACTCGTGGTCGCACCCTGGCTCATGTCGCTCTGAGGCTCATGTTGCTCTGACGGACGGCCCGTGGGGCGACACGCGCCTGTGGTTCCTGTGGCTGGTGTGCCTGCTCAACTAGTGTCGAAGCATGGCGACCCGTACGTCTTCCCCGCCGGGGTCGCGGAACTCGAGCAGCTCCAAGAAGAGCGGCCCGAGTCCTCGATCCAGGAGTGCCAGCTCACCGTCCACCACCAAGCGTCCCGCTGCGAAGTCGGCGGGCGCTGCCGCACGTCCGGCTCCGAGGGCCGTACGCAGCGGTCCCGGGCCGGTGTACCGATCGTTCGCTGCCCTGGGACGGGGAGTGCGCGCCGCCTGGCTCGGCCTCGCGCACGGGGCCGGGGCGGTGGCCCGCTCGATCGGGCAGGGTGCGCGCGACATCGAGCCGGAGCTGCGACGTGACGGCGTCGGGCTCTTCATGGTCGCGATGGGCGTGGTGGTCGCGGGCGCGATCTGGTTCCCCACCGAGGGCGGTGTCCTGGGGCTGGTGCGCAGCGCGGTCGCCGGGACCGTCGGCAAGGTCTCCTGGCTGGTGCCGGTCTGGTTCGCCCTGATCGGCTGGCACACCCTGCGCGAACCCCAGACCCAGGCGCCCGCTGGCCGCACGGCCATCGGGTGGGGGGCGACCCTCGTCGGCCTCCCCGGGCTCATCCACCTCGCCAACGGCAACCCGCGCCCGGCGATGGGCGACGCCGCCTCGCTCGAGGGCGCCGGCGGTGCGGTCGGGTACGTGGTGTCCGACCTGCTGCTCGACCTGCTCCGTTCCCCGTTCGTCGTCGCGCCCC
>JAZQNT010000024.1:0-2877 GCA_045627505.1 Nocardioides sp. | reverse complement strand
TGGGGTCGTTGGAAAGGGCTTTCCACGACCACAACCGGTGGGGCGCGACAGCCCCGGAGCCCCGGTATGGGGGCGAGAAAGGCAAGATGGCCCGCATGGACGTCACCTCACTCGCCTGGCGCACCGACATCGCGATCCTCGAGGCGTCGGGGAGCACCGTCACCGACTGCGGCACGCACCTGCTGGTGACCACCCCGGACAACCCCAGCTACCACTGGGGAAACTTCCTGCTGCTCAAGCAGTTGCCCGTCCCCGGCGGTGCGCGTGAGGTGATGGGCGCCTACGACACCTGGTTCCGCACCAACCGCTACCGCTCCATCGGCATCGACTCCTCCGCCGCCGACGAGCAGGGCGTCATCGACACCAGCGAGTTCGAGCGGGCCGGGATGGACACCGACGTCTCCGACGTGATGGTGGCCGAGCGCCTGCGCGCCCCGGCGCGTCCGTTCATCGGCGGCGGGATCCGGCCACTGACCTCGGACGAGTGGGGGAAGTGGGCCGACCTCGAGCTGGCCGTCTACGCCGACGACCGGCGCTACACGCGCGACTACGTCCGCGCCCGCGCCCGGCAGGAGCAGCGCTTGGTCGCCGCCGGGCTGGGGGAGCGCTGGGGCGTCTTCGTGGACGGTCGTCTGGCCGCCTCGGCCGCGGTCTACGACACCGGCAACGGGGTGCTGCGGTTCCAGTCCGTGGCCACCCATCCGCGCCGCCGCAAGCAGGGCATCGCCTCCACCCTGCTGCACCGGATGACCGAACGGGCGGTCGCTGAGCACGTCCGCACCGGGCGCGAGGTCCGGGGCTTCGTCACGGTGGCGGACCCCGAGGGCCCGGCCTTCGGCTGCTTCCAGCGTCTGGGCCTCGCCACCCTGGAGACCGTCACCGAGCTGAACCAGAACCTCCCCGGCGAGATCGCCTGAGCCATCCCTGAGCCACCGCCGTCCTCCCGCCGTCCTCCCGCCGTCCTCCCGCTCCGCCTCTCCACCTCTGGGACGTCATGGGAATCGGGGGTCGGGGACAACGAAAGCCATGACGTCCGCAGGGTGGGGGCGGGGGCTGGTCACGGTGCTGTCACGACTGGTGGCGGCGGGGCTCCATGCGCCCTGCGCGAGGTGTGAACGGGGCTACTGTGGCGAGCATGAGTGACACCCTGCGCAACCGCATCGCCGAACTGCTCCCCGGCCTCCGGGCTGACCTCGAGGACCTGGTCCGCATCCAGTCGGTCTCCGCCGACCCCGCGCGGGCCGCCGAGGTGCAGCGCAGCGCGGAGAAGGTGCGCGACCTGTTCGCCGCCGAGGGTTTCGAGGTCCGTGTCGTCTCCACCAACGCCGACGGTTCCGCGCCGGCCGTGATCGGCCGCAAGAACGGACCGACCGGTGCGCCCACCGTCCTGCTGTACGCCCACCACGACGTCCAGCCGGAGAACGACCACGCCGACTGGGACACCCCGCCGTTCGAGCCGACCGAGCGCAACGGTCGCCTGTACGGACGCGGCACCGCCGACGACAAGGCCGGTGTGATCACCCACCTGGCCGCCGTCCGCGCGTTCGGCGACGACCTCCCGGTCAACGTCGTCCTCTTCGTCGAGGGGGAGGAGGAGACCGGCTCGGAGTCGCTGCCGGCGATCCTCGAGCAGTACCGCGACGAGCTGGCCGCGGACGTCATCGTCATCGCCGACTCCGGCAACTGGGACATCGGCACCCCGGCGCTCACCACCAGCCTGCGCGGGCTGGTCCGCGCCGACGTCGAGGTCCGCACGCTCACCCACGCGGTGCACTCCGGCATGTGGGGCGGCCTGGCGCCCGACGCCCTGATCGCGCTCTCCCGCCTGATCGCCTCGTTCCACGACGACCGGGGCAACGTGGCGATCGAGGGCCTGCACTCCGGTCCGGCCGCCGACGTCGACTACCCCGAGGAGCGCCTGCGCGCCGTGTCCGGCGCGGTGCCGGGCATCGAGTGGCTCGGTTCGGGCACCGCGGTGGAGCGGCTGTGGACCAAGCCCGCGCTGAGCATCACCGGCCTGGACGCCCCCAAGGTGGACGGCGCCTCCAACACCCTGGTGCCCGCCGCCCGGGCCAAGATCAGCCTGCGCACCGCGCCCGGCGACACCAGCGAGAACGTGGTCGCCGCACTGCGGGCGCACGTCGAGCGGCACACCCCGTGGGGCGCGGAGGTGACGCTGAGCGTGGTCGACACCGGTGAGCCGACCGCGATCGACGCCACCGGTCCCGCCTACGACGCGGCCCGCGCGGCGTTCACCGAGGCCTGGGGCGGCACCGCCCCGGTGGACATGGGCGTGGGCGGCTCGATCCCGTTCATCGCCGAGTTCCTCGAGACGTTCCCCGAGGCCAGCGTGCTGGTCACCGGCGTCGAGGACCCCGACACCCGTGCCCACGGCGCCAACGAGGGTCTGCACCTGGGCGAGTGGGAGAAGGTCCTGCTGGCCGAGACCCTGATGCTGCGCAACGTCGCCGCGAAGGCGACGCAGAGGCTCGGCTGACCTCGGAGCCCGGGCCCGGCGTCGATCGCCCGGGGTGTGGCCTGTGAGACTGGTGGTGTCTGTGGTGAGTCGGGCGCCGACTCGTTCGCTGGCAGGAGTGTCGGCGCGCTCCGCGGACAGTCGTCTGGCGACCGGTGCCGCACCCCGGGTGGGGTCGGGTCGCCCCGTGCCCCCCTGGAAGAAGGACCCCTGTGTCCCGTACTGCTTCTCCGTCCTCCGGCCGCCTCACCGGCTCGCGCCGCGCCGTCGTCTCCGCGATGACCGCTTCTCATTGTTGATGCAATGACAGGTCAGGAAGCAGTTAATGTTGCAAAAACATTTGATGAAAAAGTTGGTATTGATGGCGTTGTTTTATCAAAGCTTGACGGCGATGCAAGAGG
>JAZQNT010000023.1:0-2719 GCA_045627505.1 Nocardioides sp. | reverse complement strand
GTAGGCGAGAGACTCCCGACGGCCGTCGGAAGCACTGGGGACAATCGACTCGATGACGCGCTCTCCGGTGAAGTGAGTCGGAGCAGAGCTGAGTGACTCGACCCGGAAGTTGTCGAAGCGAACGGCCGTCGGATTCGTGTTGCCTCGGTAGACGAGCAGCCCCGCCTGCCCTCGATACACCCCCGGCGTCTCCCAGTCCGGGTCAGTGAAGCTGGTGAACATGGTGCCATCCACGTACGCCCTCACTGTCGGACCCTGTGCCTCCAGGCGGAGGTGAACGTTCGACGGATTGCGGGTCGTGGACATGACCACAACCTCGGCGCCAGCGCCGAAGCGAGGATTCCTGTAGTAGAGGCGGGTGCCAATGGTCAGGCCGCACACCAGTGCGATGTACGGCGAACCGCTGGCACTGCCGCCTCGGAGGACGACCCCACGCTGCTCGGCGTAGGAGGACCCCGCGACGTCGACCTCGACCGCGTAGTCCTGAATGTTCCCCAGGTCTACGGACGCGCGGCAGTACTGGCTGGCCGTGGTGGAACTGAGAGATGCCTGGCCGTCCGTGATGCCCCAGACTGCGGCGACAGCAGGGTCGATAGCCCAAGGCGGACCAACATCGGGGCTGCCGAGGGTGGTCGCGTCATTGGGTCGACTGAAGGAGTCCTGGACAAGGAGGGCCATGGCGCAACTCAGACCGGGTCAGTGATGGTGCCACCCAGCAGGACGACGGTCTGGCCGGAGATGATCGACGTGGTGTTGATGGTGAAGTCACCACCGGAGGTCGCCACGTTGCCATCGCACACCGACTGGCCAGCTCCGTTGGTCAGTCGAGCCCAACCGGCCGTGCCGTTGGCGATGGCATTCGCGGAGATCGCGGTCGCCAGGTTGATCTGCTTCACGCCGCCCGAGGCCGCATTGAAGGCCGGGGTGTTCAGCTCCAGGGTCACCAGCAGGGTGCCGGTGGGGGAGGTGTCGGCGGTCGCGGGCTGCGAGCCGGTGTAGATCTTGATGCTGCCGTGGCCGCCCGTGTCGGCGCGGTCGAAGGTCGAGTCGAGTCCGACGTTGCGGCCGGTCTCGGCGATCCGGAAGGTCATGCTGAGCTCCTCAGTCTAGGTTTCGACGGGTGTAGAAATCTGTCGGCTCGGCGTTCTGAGGCCATGCCTCGCCGATCCAGTGGACGATTACTGCATTCGGACGCGGGACTGCCGGGTCTGAGCCGTGCACCACGACGACGATCCCGGCGGCACCAGTTGCGCCCGCCGGGCCAGGGTTGCCCGGGTCGCCTTTGTCGCCCTTGTCGCCCTTGTCGCCCTTGGCCCCCGGGGCGCCAGTCGGGCCAACAGGACCGATGGGTCCAGGTGGACCACCGGGGTCACCGGGAGGCCCCTGTGGACCAGGAGGGCCAACCGGGCCAGCCTCGACGGTGCCGAGGAATGAAGTCAGGACGAGCGTCTCGTTCGACGTGTACTCGCTGGACGACGACAGCGGCGGACGCTCCCGCAGGACCAGGATCTCCCGGCCGCCGATTCCCTCGTCGAGGACCAGCTCGCTCGTCTCGGTGACCAGTGCCGCCCGGTCCACCAGCTCGAGCGAATGCAGCTGCCCGGTTGAAATGACGAGGTGCTCGGTGGGCAGGCCGGTGTCGACCTCCGACACCACGGGAGTGTCGGAGGCCTCGAACACCAGGGTCGTCTGCTCGATCATGCGTACCTCGTCTGCCACATGCCCTGGGCGAGGATTTGGTCACCAGTGCTGACCTTCTCGATGCTGGAGCCGTCGCTCATCTCGACCCCCCAGACCTGCTGCCTGGTCCAGGAGTTCATGGACATGCCGTCGACCGGATCCCACCTATCGCCATCCATCTGAAATGACAGGGCGGCGGAGGCGTAGTGCTCGAAGACGAACCCACCGACCCAACGCGACTGAGCGGCTGCCCCCAGGGACTCGCCCATCCGGAGATTCAGGAACCGAGCGTTCATCCAGTTGTACTTCTGGCCCGAGTCCGGGGACGGGAAGTACTTGGTGTCCCCGGACTCGTACTCCGTGTGCCCGACCGGAACGGCCATCAGGCACCAGCCCTCGCTGCTGACCGGAGCCTTGTTGAAGTTCGCGTCACCGTCATTCGAGAAGGTGATCCGAAGGAATCCCATGGCCGGGACCATCGTGGAGTACTGGATGCTGTAGTCGGTCTCGTACTGGGGCACCTCGCCGCGACGATTCCAGACGTACGTCGTAAGTCGCGCCGTCACCCCGGCGGCGAACTTGAGGTTCTTGGTGCCATTGCTGGCGCGCATCTCCCAGTGCGGGATCAGGTCCCACTCGCGCTTGACCCAGTCGCCACTCAGCTCGGAGGGACTGATCCCCGGAGTCCCCGGGATTCCCTGGGGACCGGGGTCGCCCTTGTCGCCCTTGGGGCCAGTGGCACCCGTGGCACCCCTGTCACCCGTGGCACCCGTGGCACCCTTGTCGCCCTTGGCTCCAGAAGGCCCCTGCAGGCCCTGAGGACCCTGTGGACCCTCGGGGCCCTGCGGACCCGGGTCACCCTTCTCGCCGCGCTCACCGGGGGGACCCACTGGACCCTCGGGGCCAGGGTCGCCCCTGTCGCCCTTGTCGCCGGGGTCGCCCTTGCCGCGCTCACCCTGGGGACCCACCGGACCCTCGGGGCCGGGCAGGCCCTGCGGGCCAGGCACACCCTGGTCACCCTTCTCGCCGCGCTCACCCT
>JAZQNT010000022.1:0-2361 GCA_045627505.1 Nocardioides sp. | reverse complement strand
ACGACGAGAAGGTGAGCCTGGACGTCGACGGCGAGCAGCGGGAGCTGCTGTACGCCGACGTCGCCAAGGCTCTGGTGCAGATCGAGTTCAACCGCAAGGGCCAGGACCCGGTCGACGAGAACGACGAGAACGACGAGAACGTGGACGAGGGCGAGGACGACTGATGGACATCGATCTTGGCATCCTGCGGATGCTGGAGCGCGAGAAGGAGATCTCCTTCGACGTGCTCGTGGAGGCGATCGAACAAGCCCTGCTGACGGCCTACACCAAGACGCCCGGTGCACAGCCGCGCGCCCGGGTCGAGCTGAACCGGAAGACCGGCAAGGCAGTGGTGCTGGCGGTCGAGAC
This sequence comes from Nocardioides sp., assembly GCA_045627505.1. Lineage (GTDB taxonomy): Bacteria > Actinomycetota > Actinomycetes > Propionibacteriales > Nocardioidaceae > Nocardioides. The sequence goes on along the minus strand of JAZQNT010000022.1, from coordinate 2,013 downwards.
CGACGACGAGGGCAACTTCGTCGCGGAGTACGACGACACCCCGGCCGACTTCGGCCGGATCGCGGCCACCACGGCGAAGCAGATCATGCTGCAGCGCCTGCGTGACGCGGAGGACGACATCCGGTTCGGTGAGTTCGCCGGCAAGGAGGGTGACATCGTCTCCGGTGTCATCCAGCAGGGCCGCAACCCCGACGACGTGATGGTCGACCTGGGCAAGCTCGAGGCGATCATTCCGCTGGGCGAGCGCGTGCCGGGCGAGGACTACTCGCACGGCACCAGGATCAAGTGCCTGGTGGTCTCGGTGCGCAAGGGCATGCGTGGCCCGCAGATCACCCTGTCGCGCACCCACCCGAACCTGGTCAAGAAGCTGTTCGCGCTCGAGGTCCCCGAGATCGCCGACGGCACCGTCGAGATCGCGGCGATCGCCCGCGAGGCCGGCCACCGGAGCAAGATCGCGGTGCACTCCACGGTCCCCGGCGTCAACGCCAAGGGCGCCTGCATCGGTCCGATGGGCCAGCGCGTGCGCAACGTGATGAACGAGCTGCAGGGCGAGAAGATCGACATCGTCGACTGGTCCGAGGACCCGGCCGAGCTGGTGGCCCACGCCCTGTCCCCGGCCCGGGTGAACCGGGTGGAGATCCTCGACCGGGCAGCGCGCACGTGCCGCGTCGAGGTGCCGGACTTCCAGCTCTCGCTGGCGATCGGCAAGGAGGGGCAGAACGCCCGTCTGGCCGCCCGCCTCACCGGCTGGAAGATCGACATCCGCTCGGACGAGCCGGAGAACGACTGACCCGCACGGCCCACCCGCCCGGCCCCGTCGGACGATGTCCTCGGGGCCGGGCGTGTCGCCACCGCGCCCGGTTCGGAGATGGGCGGGGGTGCGCGGTAGGCTGCCCACAGTGGTAAGCGAGACGACAATTCATGCGCCCGGTCCGGTACGGACCTGTGTGGGCTGCCGTCAGCGAACCCAGAAGAGCGAACTGGTGCGTGTGGTTGTGGGCACGGGGGCGGATGGCCGCCCGGTGGTCCTCCCCGATCCTCCCGCCACAGCACCCGGCCGCGGGGCGCACGTGCACCCCTCGGCCGCATGTCACGAACTCGCCGAGCGTCGGCGGGCGTACCCCAGGGCCCTCAGGGTCCAGGGCGCGCTCGACGCCGGCCCGGTGGGGGAGTACGTGGCCGCCCTGACTGAAGGGATCGTCGTCACCGACGGGGATCCACCACAGATCGACCGACCAGAAACTGGAGCAGGCAGCTCATGAGCACTCGATGAGTACTTTCCGATGAGCCAGCACCACCACTAACGGTCCGAGACGACACCCCGTTCGGGGCTCGGGCCAGAAGGAGCAGCGTTCTAACGTGGCCAAGACCCGAGTCCACGAACTCGCCAAGGAGTTCGGCGTCGAGAGCAAGGTTGTTCTCGAGAAGCTCAAGGAGATGGGTGAGTTCGTCAAGTCGGCATCGTCGACCGTCGAACCGCCCGTCGAGATGCGTTTCAAGAAGCAGTTCGGTGAGCAGCTGAAGTCCTCCGGGGCTTCCTCCACCGGTGCTTCCGAGGCGCCGGCGGCCCCCAGGCCGTCCGCCCCCAAGCCGGCGGCCCCCAAGCCTGCCGCGAAGCCTGCCGCCCCGGCGGCCGAGAAGCCTGCCGCGCCGGCGGCCGAGAAGCCTGCCGCGCCCGCGGCGGAGAAGCCTGCCGCGTCGGCACCCAAGCCGGGTCCGGCGGCCGAGAAGGCCACCCCCCAGCCGGCCGAGGCTGCCAAGCCCGCCGCCGAGCAGCGGACCGGTGCCCCCCGGCCCGGCCCGGTGACGGAACGGAAGACCTGACCCGGACGCAGGACCGTATCCGGCCAGGACGGCTTGTTGATCGAATCGGGATGCGCCTGGGTCTCGAAGGCGAACGCCGCACACGGGAAGAGAGCACGCACGAACTGGTCCCTCAGGTTCGCGTTGAGCGCATGGCCGGAATAGAAGTGAATGCCCTTCTCTGTCGTCCAGACCTCTATACACCGCCCC
>JAZQNT010000021.1:0-2668 GCA_045627505.1 Nocardioides sp. | reverse complement strand
TTCTCCGTGCGGTTGTCACGACGTGGTCACCGGTGAACCGCAGAGTGGGAATGCGAGGGACAGAGGCGGGGTCACGCGCCGTCCGATCCTGCCCATCATGCGCCGAGGGGCGGACTCCGGAAAAGGAGTCCGCCCCTCGGTCGGGTGCCCTGGCCGGCCTCGGTCGGCAGGGAGGTGGATCAGTGGTGAGCGTCAGCGGCCGGCTCGACCAGCTCGACCAGGACGCCACCGGCGTCCTTGGGGTGCACGAAGTTGATCCGCGAGTTCGCGGTTCCGCGCTTCGGCTCGGGGTAGAGCAGGCGCACGCCTCGCTCGCGCAGGACGGCGCTGACCGCCTCGACGTCAGTCACGCGGTAGGCCAGCTGCTGCAGGCCGGGGCCGGAGCGCGAGAGGAACTTCGCGATCGTGGAGTCCTCGTTCAGCGGGGCGAGGAGCTGGATGCACGAGCCGGAGTCGGCGACGGCCAGCATGGCCTCGCGGACGCCCTGCTCCTCGTTGGTCTCCTCGTGGGCGACCTCCATGCCCAGGACGTCGCGGTAGAAGGCGATGGCCTCGTCCAGGTCAGGCACCGCGATGCCCACGTGGTCGATGGCGGTGAAGAGCGGTGCGGGGATCTCGAGAGGTGCAGTCATGGGCCCATGGTCCCCCCGAGTCACGGCTCCCGCAGCACCCGGTCCACATCCGGGACAGGGGAATGCCCCCGATTGGGGGGCGTTAGGCTCATTGCAACCGGCGAGGCCAGTCCTCGCTCAGCGCAACCAGGAGGCATCCCGCTCATGTCAGGCAACACTTCCGTCATCGTCGCCGGCGCTCGCACCCCGATCGGCCGTCTCCTCGGCGGCCTCAAGGACCTCTCCGCGGCTGACCTCGGCGGCATCGCCATCAAGGGCGCCCTCGAGAAGGCTGGCGTCTCCGGTGACCAGGTCGAGTACGTCCTCATGGGCCAGGTGATCCAGGCCGGCACCGGTCAGATCACCGCTCGCCAGGCTGCCGTCAAGGGCGGCATCCCGATGGCTGTCCCGGCGCTGACCATCAACAAGGTGTGCCTCTCGGGCATCAACGCCATTGCGCTGGCCGACCAGCTGATCCGTGCCGGTGAGCACGAGATCGTTGTCGCCGGTGGCATGGAGTCCATGACCCAGGCCCCGCACCTGCTGCCGAAGTCGCGCGAGGGCTTCAAGTACGGCGACACCGCGCTCGTCGACTCGATGGCCTACGACGCCCTCTTCGACCAGTTCACCGACCAGGCGATGGGCAACCTGACCGAGGCCTGCAACGCCAACGGCGCCCAGCTGACCCGCGAGGAGCAGGACGCCTTCGCTGCCCAGTCGCACCAGCGTGCCGCCAAGGCCCAGGCCAACGGCATCTTCGACGACGAGATCGTCCCGGTGACCATCAAGACCCGCAAGGGTGAGGTCGTCATCTCCGCCGACGAGGGCGTCCGTGCCGACACCACGGCGGAGTCGCTGGGCAAGCTGCGTGCCGCCTTCGCCAAGGACGGCACCATCACCGCCGGCACGGCCTCCCAGATCTCCGACGGCGCCGCTGCGGTCGTGGTGATGAGCAAGGCCAAGGCCGAGCAGCTGGGGCTGTCCTGGATTGCTGAGATCGGCGCGTCCGGCCAGGTTGCCGGCCCCGACTCCACGCTGCAGCTCCAGCCGGCCAACGCGATCCGGAAGGCCGCCGGCAAGGAGGGCATCGACGTCGCCGACATCGACCTGTTCGAGATGAACGAGGCCTTCGCCGCCGTCGGCATCGAGTCGGCCCGTGCCCTCGGCGTATCCGAGGACAAGGTGAACGTCAACGGTGGTGCCATCGCGCTGGGTCACCCGGTCGGCATGTCGGGCGCGCGCATCGTGCTGCACCTGGCCCACGAGCTGAAGCGTCGCGGTGGTGGCGTCGGCGCGGCCGCGCTCTGCGGCGGCGGTGGTCAGGGCGACGCCCTGATCATCCGGGTTCCCCAGGCCTGAGCAGACATGCCCCAGGTTCACGCATGACAGAGGTTCACGGGGGCCGGCGCCACACGGCGTCGGTCCCCGACCTCGTCTCCCGGGCCAGGGACTGTCAGATGGCCGCGGTGGCGCGCTTGATCACGCTGGTCGAGAACGAGTCCCCGCTCCTGCGCGAGGTGATGGCGGCACTGGTTCCCCATGCCGGCCACGCCCATCTCGTCGGGTTGACGGGATCGCCCGGTGTCGGGAAGTCGACCACCACGAACGCCCTGGTGGGGGAGCTGAGGCGACGGGGACTCACGGTGGCGGTGCTCGCCGTCGACCCGTCCTCCCCGTTCTCCGGTGGGGCCCTGCTGGGTGACCGGATCAGGATGACCGACCACGCCACCGACCCCGGCGTGCTCATCCGCTCGATGGCGTCGCGCGGGCACCTGGGCGGCCTCGCCCGGGCCACCCCGCAGGCCGTTCGAGTCCTCGACGCCGCGGGGTTCGACGTCGTCCTCGTGGAGACCGTCGGTGTGGGGCAGAGCGAGGTGGAGATCGCAGGCCTGGCCGACACGACCGCGGTGCTGCTCGCCCCCGGGCTCGGTGACGGCATCCAGGCGGCGAAGGCGGGCGTGCTGGAGATCGGCGACCTCTACGTGGTCAACAAGGCGGACCGTGAGGGCGCGGACGTGGTGCGGCGCGAGCTGCGCACCATGCTTTCTCTGTCCCAG
>JAZQNT010000020.1:0-3348 GCA_045627505.1 Nocardioides sp. | reverse complement strand
AGCATCTTCTCGCGCAGCTGGTCGCGGCCCTTGGGCGGCACGATGCAGAAGACCGGAAGGCCCTCCTCGATCAGGGCGATCGGTCCGTGCTTCAGCTCGCCGGCCGCGAAGCCCTCGGCGTGGATGTAGGCCAGCTCCTTGGGCTTGAGCGCGCCCTCGAGGGCCACCGGGTAACCGGCGTGACGGCCCAGGAACAGCACCGACTTGGTGTGCACGTGGTCGCGGGCGAAGCCGTACACCTTCTCGGCCTCGTCGAGCACCGTCTGGACGTGCTTGGGCATCTCCTCGAGCTGGTCCATCACGGCGTTGATCTCGTCGCCGTACAGGGTGTTCTTGGTCTGGGCCAAGTAGAGGGCGAGCAGGTAGCAGGCCACCAGCTGGGTCACGTAGCCCTTGGTGGAGGCCACACCGATCTCGGGTCCGGCGTAGGTGTAGATGACGCCGTCGGACTCGCGCGGGATGGTGGAGCCGTTGGTGTTGCAGATCGCCAGCACCTTCGACTGCTGGGCCCGCGCGTGCCGGATCGCCTGCAGGGTGTCGGCGGTCTCGCCGGACTGGCTGATCGCCACCACCAGGGTGGAGCGGGTGAGGATCGGGTCGCGGTAGCGGAACTCACTGGCCAGCTCGACCTCGACCGAGATCCGGGTCCAGTGCTCGATCGCGTACTTGGCCACCATTCCCGCGTAGTAGGAGGTGCCGGCGGCGATGATGATGATCTTGTCGATGCCCTTGAGCTCGGAGACGTCGATGCGCATCTCGTCAAGCTGGAGCTTGCCCTCGGTGTTGCGGCGGTTGAGGAGGGCGTCGGCGACCGCGCGCGGCTGCTCGAAGATCTCCTTGCGCATGAACCAGTCGTAGCCGTCCTTCTCGGCGGCGGCCAGGTCCCAGTCGACGTGGTACTGCTTGCCCTCGGCCGGCTCACCGGTGAACGAGGTGATCTCGACGCCCTCGCGGGTGATGGTCACGACCTGGTCCTGCCCGAGCTCCAGCGCCTCACGGGTGTGGTCGATGAAGGCCGCCACGTCGGAGCCGAGGAAGTTCTCGCCCTCACCCAGACCCACCACCAGCGGGGAGTTGCGGCGCGCGGCGACCACTCGGTCGGGGTCCTCCGCGTCGAGCGCCACCAGGGTGAAGGCGCCCTCGAGGCGCTGGCAGACGTTCTGCATGGCGACGGTCAGGTCGTTGCCGGCCACCACCTCGGACTCGAGCAGGTGGGCGGCGATCTCGGTGTCAGTGTCCGACATCATCTCGCGACCGGCCGCCTCGAGCTCGGCGCGCAGCTCGGCGAAGTTCTCGATGATGCCGTTGTGGACGACGGCCAGACGGCTGCGGCTACCCAGGTGCGGGTGCGCGTTGAGGTCGTTGGGGGCACCGTGGGTGGCCCAGCGGGTGTGACCGATGCCGGCGGTCGCCGGCGGGAGGGGGTGCTTGGCGATCGCCTTCTCCAGGTTGGCGAGCTTGCCGGCGCGCTTGTCGAAGGCGATCTTGCCGTTCCGTGGGAGCGCGATCCCGGCCGAGTCGTACCCGCGGTACTCCAGGCGCCTCAAGCCTTCGATCACGACGTCCTGAGCCTGCTTGGCCCCCACATACCCCACGATTCCGCACATGGGCGCTGAGTCTATCGGCCGGAGCCACTGCAACAATGACCGGCGTGGCAGTTCCTCTGGAGTCCTCCCCGTACATCGAGCTCGATCGCACCGACTGGGCGGCGCTGGCCCCCGAAACCGTCAGTCCGCTGACCGCCGAGGAGATCCAGCGCCTGCGCGGCCTCGGTGAGTCGCTCGACCTGGGCGAGGTGGAGCAGGTGTACCTGCCCCTGTCGCGGCTCCTGTCGATGTACGTGGAGAGCGCCGGTCGCCTGCACCGCAAGCAGGCCGACTTCCTGCACAAGCGCCAGCCCCCACGCACGCCGTTCGTGATCGGCGTCGCAGGCTCGGTGGCAGTGGGCAAGTCCACCACCGCCCGTGTCCTGCAGCAGATGCTCGCGCACTGGCCCGAGCACCCCAACGTGGCGCTGGTGACCACCGACGGATTCCTCTACCCCAACGCCGAGCTGGAACGCCGCGGCCTGTTGCAGCGCAAGGGCTTCCCGGAGTCGTACGACCGTCGGGCCCTGCTGAAGTTCGTGGTCGACATCAAGTCGGGCCGGGACGAGGTGGAGGCACCGACCTACTCCCACCTGGTCTACGACGTCGTCCCCGACGAGAAGGTCGTCGTCAACCGCCCCGACATCGTGATCGTCGAGGGGCTCAACGTGCTCCAACCCGCGCGGGTGCGCGAGGACGGGCGGACGAGCCTTGCGGTCAGCGACTTCTTCGACTTCACCGTCTACGTCGACGCCGCCACCAACGACATCCGGCGCTGGTACACCGAACGCTTCCTGCGGCTGCGCGAGACCGCGTTCCGCCACCCGCACTCGTACTTCTCCAAGTACGCAGGGCTGTCGCACGAGGAGGCCGTCGTGGAGGCGGAGAGGATCTGGGACATGATCAACGGCCCCAACCTGGACCAGAACGTGCTCCCGACCCGGGGGCGCGCCGACCTGGTGCTGCGCAAGGACCGCGACCACTCGGTCCGCTACGTCCGCCTCCGCAAGCTCTGAGCCAGCGCTTCTGAGGCACTTCACGCGGGGTTCCGCCGTCACTACCGTGATGGGTGACGTGAGGAGCCCGACCATGGACGCACAGCCCCAGCACGACACCGTCGCGCGGAAGTGGCAGGAGTTCTACAAGGACCTCCATCGCCATCCCGAACTAGGTTTCCAGGAGCAGCGCACCGCGGGGCTCATCGCCGCGCAGCTGAGGGCGGTGGGCGCCGAGGTCACCACGGGGGTGGCCGGCACCGGCGTCCTGGGCGTCCTGCGCAACGGTTCGGGGCCCACGGCCCTGCTGCGTGCCGACATGGACGCGCTCCCGGTGGTCGAGGAGACCGGTCTCGATCCGCGGTGACCCATCATGGGGTTGAATTCATGCAGGCTGTCAATGATAGCCTTGATTTCTTCAACAGACTTGCCCTGAGCCTTGGCCAGCAGTTCGATGTCAGCTTCTTCAGTGGGCACGAACTCATGCAGCGGCGGATCCAGGAAGCGGATGCAAACGGGGCATCCTTCCAGAGCTTCATACAGCTTCTCGAAGTCTCCCTGCTGATAGGGCAGGATCTTTTCCAGAGCAACTTCGCGTTCTTCAACAGTGTCAGCGCAGATCATTTCGCGGAAAGCAGCGATTCTTTCGGGATCGAAGAACATGTGCTCGGTACGGCAGAGACCGATACCTTCAGCGCCCAGTTCGCGGGCCTTCTTCGCGTCGCGGGGAGTATCGGCGTTGGTGCGGACCTTGAGCTTTCTGTACT
>JAZQNT010000019.1:0-1966 GCA_045627505.1 Nocardioides sp. | reverse complement strand
ACCTGCGGCCGGACGTGAAAGGACGGGGAGCGTTCGTCGTGGAAGGGGCACAGACCCTTGTAGGAACCGATGCCGGCGGACTTCAGCGTGACATAGCCGTCAATCACGCGCCGCTCACGGCGTCGGCGTCGGAGCCGGCTTCGCTGCCGCCACAGGCGGACACCACGAGGGCAAGGGCGAAAGCGGCGGTGCCGGGCACGATCGCCCGGCCCAGAACGGTGCGTCGGAGGATGGTGGGGCGGAGCATGGTGGGGCGCAGCACGGTGGTGCGCGATGAAGTGTGTCGCACTTCGGATCTCCTGATCTCGGATCTCGTTGTCATGTCCGATCGTGGAGAACCGAGGTGACCGGGTCGGGTGCCCTCGGTGAACGCAGGGTGAACTGCCGCAGACGTCTCGGCGCCCGGGTCGCGGCGCGGCTCACACCGGGCAGCACGCCGGGTCAGCACAGCAGCTCAGCGCAGCAGGTCAGTGCACCGGGTCACTCCGGAGCATGCCGTTCGGTGGCCACGACGGCGCCCTCACGCAGGTGCACCACCGACAACTCCCCCGGGTCCAGCGCCACCGGCTCGACACCCAGCGCTGAGAACACCCACGGCAGCACCGGGCGGTGGGAGCACACCACCGAGCACCCGTCCCGGAGGGCCAGTGGGCCGACCACCTGTGCCACCGCCTCCGGCGTGGAGCCCTCCTGGCTCAGGCCCGGACACACCTGGAGTGCGCGTCGGTCGCGCCCGTCCGGGTCTTCGTGCGGGTCCGGGTAAGGGTGCAGGTAGGGGTGCAGGGTGCCGACGCAGCGCACGGCGGGTGAGGAGACCTGGACGTCGGAGGCGTAGGCCTCCAGGATCGACGTCAGGCCGCGGGCACGGGCCCGCCCCCGGGGCGCCAGCGGACGCTCGGCATCGGGGACGCCGGGGTGCGTGCGCCGGAACTTCCCGCGCTCCATCGCCTGCGCGTGCCGCAGCACCAGGACCGTGCTGGTGGGGCGGGCGTGCGCGCGGGCCTCGGCCAGGGTCTCGCGGTCGTGCGGGTGGGTGACCACGCCGGGGGCCTCGTCCCAGGTGACCCAGCGGATCGCGTCCACCTCGTCGTTCGGCTCGAAGCCGGGAACGGGATCCTCCCCGAGCAGCCTGGCCACCCAGTAGTGCACCGTCTTGGGGCGCCCGTCGGCCAGCAGGTACTTCCGCGGCACGAGCGGGACCCCGAGGCCGATCCGAGCCCCGCTCTCCTCGGCCACCTCGCGCACCGCGCAGGCCGTGAGGTGCTCACCGCGGTGCAGCTTGCCCTTGGGCAACGACCAGTCGTCGTAGCGGGGACGGTGCACGAGCAGCACCTCGGACGCCTCCGCGTCGCTGCCCCCGCGGGCCTGCCCTTCGCCTCCCCCAGCGCGTAGCACCACGGCTCCGGCCGCGAGCACTGTCGTGCGGGGCAGGGGGCTGACCGCGTCAGGAACGGAAGTCATGTGCCGATCCTTGCAGCCGAAGGGCGTGCGGTCAGCCCCCTGCGCGGCGCCTCAGCGGAACCTGCGCAGCCGCAAGGAGTTGGTGACCACGAAGACGCTGGAGAAGGCCATCGCCGCCCCGGCGATCATCGGGGTCAGCATCCCCGCCGCCGCCAGCGGCAGCGCCGCCACGTTGTAGGCGAAGGCCCAGAACAGGTTGCCCTTGATCACCGTGAGCGTGCGTCGCGAGTTATATTATCGTTCCACCTGAGCCACGAGTGCCTGTGCAAGTTCCATAAACGCCATTCCAGTCATGGTATTAGGGTCAAGAGCAACTGGTGTTCCTTTGTCGCCATTGTCACAAATGCTCTGCACCATAGGAATCTGACCTAGCAGTGGAACATTCATTTTCTCAGCCAAAGCCTTTGCGCCGCCCTGACCAAATATATAATATTTATTCTCTGGCAATTCAGCAGGTGTAAACCATGCCATATTTTCAACAATACCCAGAATAGGCACATTTACC
>JAZQNT010000018.1:0-1509 GCA_045627505.1 Nocardioides sp. | reverse complement strand
GTTTTTTCCATTTTTGTGATAAATGTAATGGAATTACGAACATTTTAAGCAAAAAACGAAAAAAGTTGCCTTAATATTTGGTATATCTAAAATAAATATATAATTTTGCAGCGTAATTTTAGATAAAACAAATATTAAGTTATATGAACTACGAAGAAATAACCGATGTGGAACTGCTGCAGAGAATAGGCAGTAAACTCAAGGAAATCCGCTTGGAGCAAAACATCAAGCAGAAGGAATTGGCAGAAAAGTCAGGATTGTCTATGTTCTCAATCAGCCAGATGGCGCCGCCGCTGTGCGCGAGTGGGGGCACGTCCGACTCTTCTCCAGCTGGAACGAGCTCGTCGACCCCGCTGCACGCCGACTCCTGGAACCGCAGGGCTGGTCCGCCCCCGAGACCGGCTACCCGACCGGGGACGAGTGGGTGGACCTCTACCTGGCTCCGCTGGCCGGAGCGCTGGGTGACGAGGTGGTCCGCTACCGGCAGCGAGTCACCGGGGTCGCCCGCGCCGGGCGCGACCTGCTGGTCTCGGCCGACCGTGACTCCCAGCCCTTCTCCGTGCACGTGATCGACGACCAGGGCCACGAGTCCCGGCTCCTGGCTCGCGCGGTGATCGACGCCTCCGGCACCTGGGGCACCCCCAACCCCGCGGGCGCCGACGGACTTCCTGCCCTGGGCGAACGGGCCTTGCGTGAACGTGCCCCGGGCGACCTGATCACCCACCAGATCCCCGGCCCCGCCGATGTCGACACCTACGCGGGACGCCACACCGTCGTGGTCGGCTCGGGCGCCTCGGCGTTCAACGCGATCACCACGCTGGCCGCCGCGGTCGAGCGTGACTCCGCCACCCGCATCACCTGGGTGCTGCGGCGTCCGGTGTCGGCTGCCACCTTCGGCGGCGGAGAGGCCGACCAGCTCCCCGAGCGAGGTGCGCTCGGCCTGCACGCCAAGGACCTCGTGGACGCCGGACTTGTCCAGATGCTGACCGGCTTCCGCACCCACGAGCTGCGCCAGCACGGCGAGCAGGTCGTGCTCGTCGCCGAGGACGGCCGGGCCACCGAGCCCGCCGACCGGGTGGTGGTGCTCACCGGCTTCCGCCCCGACCTGTCGTTCCTCGCCGAGGTCCGGCTCGACCTCGACCCGGTGCTGCAGGCCCCGCGACTCCTGGCCGCCGAGATCGACCCCAACCTGCACTCCTGCGGCTCGGTCCGCGCCACCGGAGCCGCCGACCTGGCCCAGCCCGAGACCAGCTTCTTCATCGTCGGCGCCAAGTCCTATGGCCGCGCCCCCACGTTCCTGGCCATGACCGGCTACGAGCAGGTCCGCAGCGTCGTCGCCTGGCTCGCCGGGGACCTCGAGGCCGCCGCGCGCGTCGAGCTCGTCCTGCCTGACACCGGGGTCTGCGGAGGCGCCGGCCTGTACGACGCTCCGGAGGAGAACGCCGGCGGCTGCTGCGGCGCTCCCGTCGAGGAGCCCGTGCCCGTGGCGACTCGGCCGCTGATCACCCT
>JAZQNT010000017.1:0-6788 GCA_045627505.1 Nocardioides sp. | reverse complement strand
GACAAGGCCCCGACCCGACTTGTGCCCCCGCTCCGGGGCGAGCGTCTGGTCGACCGGGTGCCCAGCTACCGCGGCGAGGGGCTGGCCTTCTGAGCGCCCGGAGCGACCCTGCCCGGATCGACCCTGCCTGGAGCCCTGCCTGGATTGACCCCGTGCGCTCGGTGCTCACGCTGCTCGACGAGCGCACGGCACGTCTGGGGCACGATGCCACGAAGAACGTCCTCCGGCCCCCGGCCGTGGTGGGCGTCGACGGACCGTCCGGCTCCGGCAAGAGCACGCTGTCCGAGGCGATCTGCTCCGTGGCCCGGTCCGGGTCATCCGGCGCGCTGCGCGTGCACGTGCTCCACACCGACGAGCTGCTCAACGGCTGGGACGGTCTGGACACCATGGCCCCGGCGCTCGTGGCGCAGGTGCTGGCCCGCCTGCCCGAGCGCAGGGTGCTCCAGCACCGCCGCTACGACTGGCACGCGAGGCGGTTCGGCGCGCCGCGCCCGGTCCCGGTGTGCGACCTGCTGGTCGTCGAGGGGGTCGGGGCCGGCGACCTGGTGGTCGCACCGTGGCTCGACCTGCTGGTGTGGACCGACGCCCAGCCCGAGCTGCGTCGACGTCGAGCCCTGGCCCGCGACGGGGACGACTACGCGCCCTGGTACGAGTTCTGGGCCCGGCAGGAGGCCGAGCACCACCGCAGGCAGCGGACCCGCGAGCGCGCTGACCTGCGGTTCACGAGTTGAGGGACGAGTCCGACGGGAGTCAGCGGTCCATGAGCGCGCGGATCACCCGCACGCCCGAGCGCGCGCGCTCGCCGTCCGAGCCCTGCAGGGCCAGCACCTGGGCGATGGTCCCGTCGCTGAGGTCCAGGGTGGCCCAGGGCGCCCCCGCGGGCATCCGGATGGCGATGATCTGGGCCCACTCGTAGCGATAGGTGCGGTAGCCGTTGACGACCACCAGTCCGTCCTCCGACGCCGTCACGCGCGAGCGGAACAACGCGAAGAGGGTGCCGCCGATACCGACGCCGAAGCCGATCAGGGTGAGTCGCTGCCAGAACGTGAACTCGTCACGCACCTCTGCGCTGAACCCCACCCACGCGAAGACGCACACCACCAGCAGCATGCCGAAGAAGAAGACGGCCGCCACCCGCACACCCAGCGGACGCCAGGTGTGCGGGAGCTCAGGCAGAACCTGCTCCGGCTCAGAGGCGGCAGGCATTGATCTCGGTGAGGAGGATGCCGCGGGCGCCCAGGTCGAACAGCTCGTCCATCAGGCGCTGGGAACCGTCGCGCGGCACCATGGCACGCACCGCCACCCAGCCCTCACGGTGCAGCGGCGAGACGGTCGGCGACTCGATGCCCGGGGTGAGGGCCACGGCGTCCTTCACGTGCTCGGAGCGGATGTCGTAGTCCATCATCACGTACGAGCGTGCCACAAGAACACCCTCGACGCGCTGGCGGAATACCTCGAAACCGGGGTGGTTCTCGGCGCCGTCACGAGTGATCATGACGGCCGAGGACCGCAGGATCTCCTCGCCGAAGGTGGCCAGACCAGCCAACCGCAGGGTGCTGCCGGTCTCCACCACGTCGGCGATCACGTCCGCGACACCGAGCTGGATGCTGGTCTCGACGGCGCCGTCGAGGCGGATGACCTCGGCGTTGATGCCGCGTTCGGTGAGGAACTGGCGCACGACACCGGTGTAGGAGGTGGCGATGCGCTTGCCCTCGAGGTCGTCGAGCGAGGTGTACTTGCCGGCCGGACCGGCGAAGTGGAAGCGCGACTTGCCGAAGCCCAGGTCCCGGATCTCCTTGGCGCTGGCGCCGGAGTCGAGGAGCAGGTCACGGCCGGTGATGCCGATGTCCAGCGTGCCGGAGCCCACGTACAGGGCGATGTCACGCGGACGGAGGTAGAAGAACTCGACGCCGTTCTCGGCGTCGATGATCGCGAGCTCCTTGGAGTCGCGGCGCTGACGGTAGCCGGACTCCTTCAGGATCTCGGAGGCTGCGACGGACAATGCGCCCTTGTTGGGGACGGCGACGCGCAGCAGCGGAGCGTCGGTGGACTGAGCCATCAGGTGAATCCTCAGAGGTGGGAGTAGACGTCGTCGAGCGTGATGCCGGAGGCAATCATCAGGACCTGCGCGTGGTAGAGGAGCTGGCTGATCTCCTCAGCCGTGGCGTCCTTGCCCTCGTACTCGGCGGCCATCCACGACTCGGCGGCCTCCTCGACGAGCTTCTTGCCGATCGTATGGACACCCGCGTCGAGTGCTCGTACGGTGCCGGACCCCTCGGGGCGGCTCTCGGCAATCTCGTTGAGTTCTGCCCACAGACCTTCGAACGTCTTCACCCGGCTGAGTCTAGGCGGTGCGGGACCGAATCCCCGCACCGCCCGTCCGGGGGCGGACGGCGGAGCTGGTGGTGCAGCCGGGCGGCGACCCACCGCACCTCCGAGCGCCCCCGGAGTCAGGTCAGGACGGAGTCGTCACCGAGCCACCGCCGAGCGCAGCCCGGCGAGCAGGCGGGCGGTGTCCAGGGCGGCCGCCGTGGCCTCGTACCCCTTGTCCTCCGCCGACCCCGGCAGGCCGGCCCGGTCCAGCGCCTGCTGCTCGGAGTCGCAGGTCAGCAGGCCGAAGCCCACGGGGACGCGCTGGTCCAGCGCGACCCGGGTCAAGCCGTCGGTGGCTGCCGAGCACACGTACTCGAAGTGGGGGGTGCCACCGCGGATCACCACGCCCAGCGCGACCACCGCGTCGTGTCCGGCCAGCGCAGCCTCCTGCACGGCGACCGGGAGCTCGAAGGCCCCGGGAACCCTCAGCACGACGTGGTCGGTGACCCCGTAGGCGTCGAGGGCGCGCTGAGCGCCGGCGAGCAGGCCGTCGGTGACCTGGGTGTGCCAGGTGCCCGCGACGACAGCCACCTTGAGGTGGGCGGACTGGACGGGGGTGGGTGCGGGTGCTCCGGCGCCACTCATGCGCTGGCCTCCTCGTGGGTCGGGGTGAGCGCGACGGCCGTGGCGGCGTTCGAATGGGCGTCGAGGTCGGGAAGGGTGTGTCCCATCCGGTCGCGCTTGGTGCGCAGGTAGGTCAGGGCCGCCGCGCCGGAAGGGGCGGGGACGAGCGACTCCACCTCGGCCACGGTGATGCCGAGTGCGGTGAGGGCGGCGACCTTGTCGGGGTTGTTGGTGAGCAGCCGCACCGGCCCGACCCCCAGCTCGCGCAGCACCTGACTGGCCACGTCGTAGGTGCGGGCGTCCACCGGGAGCCCGAGGGCCACGTTGGCATCGACGGTGTCGGCCCCCCGCTCCTGGAGCTCGTAGGCGCGCAGCTTGTCCACCAGACCGATGCCACGTCCCTCCTGGCCACGCAGGTAGACGACGACGCCGCGCCCGTGCGCGGTGATCCGCCGCAGCGACTCCTCCAGCTGTGGGCCACAGTCGCACCGGGACGAACCGAGGACGTCGCCGGTGAGGCACTCGGAGTGCACCCGGACCGGCACCGGCACCTCGCCGGCCGCCGCGAGATCGCCGTGCACCAGGGCGACGTGCTCGGTGCCGTCGATCCGGGAGCGGAACCCGTGGGCGGTGAACTCACCGTGACGGGTGGGCAGGGCGGTCGAGGCCAGGCGCGCGACGTTCACCTCCGTGCCGCGGCGGTACGCGACCAGGTCCTCGATCGAGATCATCATCAGGCCGTGCTCGTCGGCGAAGGCGCGCAGCTCGGGCGCCCGCTTCATCGTGCCGTCGTCGTTGACGATCTCCACCAGCACGCCCACTGGAGCCCGGCCGGCCAGCCGGGCCAGGTCGACGGCGGCCTCGGTGTGGCCGCGACGCACCAGCACGCCTCCCTCGCGGTAGCGCAGGGGGAAGACGTGGCCGGGGCGGGTGAAGTCGCCGGGTACCGCGTCGGCCGAGGCCAGGAGCTGCGCGGTGTGCGCCCGGTCGGCTGCCGAGATGCCCGTGCTGACCCCGTGCGAGGCGTCCACCGAGACCGTGTAGGCGGTGCGCATCGGGTCCTGGTTGTGCGGGGTCATCAGGTCGATGCCGAGGCGGCGGAGCCGGTCACCTGCCATCGGCACGCAGATCACCCCGGAGGAGTGACGGATGGTGAAGGCCATCAGCTCCGGAGTCGCTGCGTCGGCGGCGAAGATGATGTCGCCCTCGTTCTCACGGTCCTCGTCGCCGACGACGACGACGGGGCGCCCGGCCGCGATCGCGGCGAGTGCGGATTCGACGGGGTCAAGGCGGACGCTCATGCGAGGTTCCCTTCGGTGGGGAGCAGCGTCGGGACGCTGGTGGGGGCGGGCTGACCGGGAGCGGCGGGGTGCCCGACGGCGGTGGGCAGGTAGGCGCGGACGAGCTTCGCCACGTGCTTGGCGACGACGTCGCTCTCGAGGTTGACCCGCTGGCCCACACCGCGGTGGCCCAGCGTGGTCCGCGCGAGCGTCTCGGGGATCAGGCTGACGCTGAACGAATCGTCGGTGACGTCGACGACGGTGAGGCTCACTCCGTCGACCGTGATCGAGCCCTTCTCGACCAGGTACGGGGCGAGGTCGGTGGGCAGCGAGAACCGCACCACCTCCCAGTGGTCACTGGGGATGCGTTCCAGGACGGTGCCCACGCCGTCCACGTGTCCCTGGACGACGTGGCCACCCAGGCGGGTGCCGGCGGTAACGGCGCGTTCCAGGTTCACCTGGTCCCCCACCGTCACGCCGTCCAGGCTGCTACGGCGCAGGGTCTCGAGCATGACGTCGGCGGTCCACAGGTCCACCGGTCCTCCCGGCACCGAGGCGGTCAGTTCCACCACGGTCAGGCAGCAGCCGTTGACGGCGATGGAGTCGCCCAGCCGGACGTCCCCCAGCACCACCTCGGCCCGCACCGTGAGGCGCACGGCGTCGCCCTGGTCGAGCACGGCGTGGACGGCGCCGAGCTCCTCGACGATTCCGGTGAACATCAGCGCTCACCCGCCACGGAGAGCCAGGAATGCAGGGTGGTCCGGGGACGCAGGGTGATCCGGACGTCGACCTGACCGGCTTCGGCGTCGGGCCCCGCGGCAGCGCCACCGGCCTCACCCCGGATGGTGCGGACGTCCACCACGTCGAGGCGGTGGGCGTCGGCGATCGTGCTGACGCCGAGGTCCCCCACGGCAGCCGATCCCGAGCCCAGGAGCACCGGCGCCACGTAGGCCACCACCTCGTCCACCAGACCGGCGGCGAGGAACGCGGCCGCCAGGGTCGGTCCGCCCTCGAGCAGGACGTGGCGTCGGCCGGCGTCGAAGATCCGGGCCAGCGCCTCCCGGGGATCCCTGGTGTCCAGGACGAGGGTGTCCAGGACGAGCGCGTCCAGGGACTCGTCGAGCAGGCGGCTGCCAGGCGGCAGGGACCGCTTGCCCATCACCGCTCGCAGCGGCTGGTGCGGCGCGGGGTTGCCCTCCGCGTCGCGCACCGTGAGTGCCGGGTCGTCGGCCAGCGCGGTGCCGGTGCCCACCAGGACGGTGTCCACCGAGGCTCGCAGTGCGTGCACGTCACGCCGGGAGGCGGACGAAGAGATCCACCGACTGGTGCCGTCGGCGGCTGCGCTGCGACCGTCGAGACCGGCCGCGAACTTCCAGGTGACGAACGGGCGCTGGTGCACCAGGCCGAAGGCCCAGGCGCGGTTGAGTGCGGACGCCTGGTCGGCGAGCACTCCTGGCACGACCTCCACGCCCGCGGCCCGGAGCCTCTCCGCACCCCCGGCAGCCACCGGGTTGGGATCGCTCTGGGCGTGCACGACGCGGGCGACACCTGCCTCGACCAGGGCCTGCGCGCAGGGGCCGGTCCGTCCGGTGTGGTTGCAGGGCTCCAGGGTGACGACCGCGGTCGCCCCCCTGGCCCTGTCCCCGGCTCGGCGCAGGGCGTCGACCTCTGCGTGCGCGGTGCCGGCACCACGGTGCCGACCCTCCGCGACCACGTCGCCCTCGGGTGAGAGCAGCACGCAGCCGACGCGTGGGTTGGGGCCGAGCGGGGTGCCCGGCGTTGCTGCGAGAGCGAGGGCGCGCGCCATGGCGTCCTGCTCGATCTGATGGCGATCCATCGGGGTCCTCCGTGTTCGGAAGACTCACGAACCACGGGAGATCTGCGAACGACCGGCACCAGCTCTCGACCGCGGTACGCAGGAACGTACGACGGGTCGACGGACTGGCCGTTCACGTGCACTTACCATCCGGACTTTAACCGTCGGCGCAGGAATTTCACCTGACTCAACCGACCACTGGGTGTGGTCGGGTCGCGGACTTTAACCGCCGGTGCGGAATTTCACCGCCCCCAGAGCACGCGAGTCATGACAACTCGTGGGAGCACCATAAACCACACCAAGTCGATCAACAAAAGAGCGTCCGGGAGGAAGGCGTGGATCGACCGGCGACGCGGCCGAGCCGGAACGGACCGACGCTCAGTGCGCGCAGCGAGCGGCGGCGATCTCCGCCTTCGCCCGCAACTCCTTGACCATCCGGTCGGGGTCGGCGGCGGAGTAGACGGCCGAGCCGGCCACGAAGACGTCGGCGCCGGCCTCGGCGCAGCGCTCGATGGTCTCCATCGAGACTCCGCCGTCCACCTGCAGCCAGGTCTCCAGGCCGTGCTTCTTCATCATCTCGCGCGCCTTGCGGAACTTCGGAAGGCACAGGTCCAGGAACTTCTGACCGCCGAAACCGGGCTCGACGGTCATGATCAGGAGCATGTCGAGCTCGCCGAGCATGTCCTCGTACTGCTCGATCGGGGTCGCGGGCTTGAGCGCCATCGAGGCGCGGGCACCCTAAGTCGGAGGCCAAG
>JAZQNT010000016.1:0-3808 GCA_045627505.1 Nocardioides sp. | reverse complement strand
GCGATCAGGACGAGTGCGGATTGGAGTTCAGCGGTACGCTGAAACCGTTTGCCTGGTGGAACTCTTCTCTCAACGGCGATGTCTACTACCACAAGTTCGTGGCGAAGCGCGATGAGTGCTCAGACTCCGAGGGACTCAACTACATGTTCGGATGGATCAACAATTTCACTGTCGCCAAGGAGACCCGTATCCAGTTTGACAGCCATTTCGTCGGGCCGCATTCCCTGACTCAGGGCTCGGAAAAGGCATATTGCTTTTTCGACCTTGCAGCGAGCCGTCAGCTCCTCAAGGGCAGGATGACTCTGTCTCTCGTGGCCCATGATGTGTTCCACACTGCCGTCTACGAGAGCATCAGGCAGACTCCTGACCTTATCTCAAGCACGATCGTGCGTCCGAAATACCCCAATATCATCCTTTCTATGACCTTCCGCTTCAACACGGCGGCGGCCAAAGAAAAAACCGGCGCCATTTCTGGTGACGCCGGCTTCGAGGGGAAGGAATTCTCTTTCCAAGCTTCATAATACTGCGCTTTCTGAAACGCTCTCCCGTCTGTCCGTTCCTTACTGCGTCCATAGGTGAAAGCTTATTTATCTTACCTGTACATCTCCAGCAGAACAAAAGCGTTATCGCAACAACTGCCGCTGCACAGCCTGTCATTATAATCATATCATTTTCGTTCGAGATATACATACTTTCAGATGAGCTTCTGATAAGCATATTTCCGAAAGGTATACCTGCAAAACAGCCTATGACTGCTCCCACGACCGATATTGCAAAATACTTTACAAGATAAAGTCCACGCACTGATTTGTTTTTCAGACCGATCGCCTTCATTACGCCTATCTCACGGAATTCCTCAGCTATCGTGAAACCTATTGTAAATCTCAGCACTACAAATGAAACAGCTATAAGTCCTATGCTCATAACAATCGAGGAGGTAGCCCTGCACCCGGTTGCCGTTGGGGCTGACCAGCACGCCGGTCTCGTCGAACGCGAAGGCGCCCGCACGGGTGTAGAGCTGCTCGTTGCCCTTGCGGACCACGAACATGCCGTCGCCCTGGATCATCAGGTCGGTGGCCCGGCCGGTGGTCTGGGCCGAGCCCTGGCCGAAGTTGGTCGCGGTCGCGGCGAGCTGCACGCCGAGGCCGACCTGGGTCGGGTTGGTGCCGCCGCCGTTGGCGTTGGCGGCGGTGGCGCCACCGAGCAGCTGGCTCAGGGTGTCCTGGAAGACCGTGGTCGAGGACTTGAAGCCGGTGGTGTTGGCGTTGGCGATGTTGTTGCCGGTCACGTCGAGGGCGGTCTGGTTGACGCGCAGGCCGGAGATGCCGGAGAAGAGCGAGCGGAGCATGGTCTACCTCTTGGTGGGGTGGTCGGAAGGGTCAGGAGGACGCGGAGTCGGTGCCGGGGTGGGTGTCGGCGCCGGTGGTGGGTGTGGTGGCCGCCGCGGTGGCGGTGACGGAGAGGACGGCGGACAGCGGCACCTGGTTGCCGTCGACGTCGAGCACCGGGCCGTCGGTGCCGAACGAGACGCCGTTGACGGGCCCGCTGAGGGTGGCGCCCGATGAGTCGGTCCAGGAGATCGTGCGACCGACCAGGCTGCTGGCACCGAAGGCGTTCTGGGCGGAGAGCAGGGCGGCGGTCTGGTCGGCGACCTGCTGCAGCTTCTCCACCTGGGTGAAGGTGGCGGTCTGGGTCAGGAACGCGCTCGAGTCGGCGGGGTTCATCGGGTCCTGGTAGCGCATCTGGGCCACCAGCAGGGACAGGAACAGGTCCTTGTCCGAGGTCGTGGTTGCGGCGTCGGTCTTGGCGACACCCGCACTGCTCCAGGGCAGTACGGCCGCACCTTCAACGGCGTTGACGGTCACGGATTCCTCCTCACACGGTGACGTCGAGGCCCGCAGGGCGGGTCGACGTTCCGGGGTCGAGCGGTCGGCCGGCGTCGCCGGGGCCGCGGTGGTTGCCGTCCGTGGCAGTGGTTCCCGCACGCGTCCCTGCGTGGAGGTCCTGGGGGGTGCGGTCGGAGCCGCGGGGCTGTCCGCCCGAGTCGGCGCCGGTCTGGCCGCCCTCGCGGCTCTGGTCCAGCCACGAGCCGGAGCCGTCGTCGGGACGCTGGCCGGTGCCGTCGCCGGGGCGTCCGCCGGTCAGGTCACTGACGGTGACCCGGCTGGTGGTGGCGCCGCCCAGCTCGAGCAGGCGACGCAGCTCGGGGGTGCTTTCGATGAGGGCCCGTCGGGCCTCGTCGCCCGCCGCGAAGCTCACGCTCACCTCGCCCTGGCGGACAGTGAGGGTGACGCGGACGTCGCCGAGGGCTTCCGGCGTCAGGGTCAGGGTCAGCCGGTGGGTGCCGTCGCCGCGCTGGACGAGCCGGGAGACCTCGGGCATCACCTGCTGGGCAGGCGACGCGGGGGCGGTGGCAGGTGCCGCGGCGCCGTTCACGGACGGGCTGCTCGCCGCGGAGGCGGCGCTCACCGGTGTCAGGGCGGAGACGTCGACCGTGCCGGCCGACACGCTCGTGGGAGTGGGAGCGCCGGGCGTGGTGCTTCCTGCACCAGGCGCAGGGACGGCGTCGCCGCTCGTTCCCGGGGCTCCGGAGCCGCGGGCGGCGAATCCGGTCTCCTGGGCTGCTCCGTCATCGGTCCGGTCCGTCGTCGGGCCCGCGAGCGGGGCAAGTGCGTCGGCCGCACCTTCGCCGGCCATCGCGCCACTGCTCTGGCCACTGCTCTGGCCGGTGCCCGTGCTGGGCGTGCTGCCTGTCGTCGGGCCTGTCGTCGGGCCGGACGTCTGGTCGCTCGGCGTGCCGGTGGTCACGACCGCGCCGTCCTGTGCGGCAGCGGTGAGCCGCACCGCCTCCGCCAGCGAGAACGGTGCAGGGGTCAGGAACAGCGCCCCCGCGTCCACGGCGTCGGTCCGGCCAGCCACTCCTGCAGTCGATTCCTCGGTCGCCCTCTCGGGCACCTCTGCGGCCACCTCGCCGTCGGCGGCGGCTTCGCCGGCGCCCAGCAGCTCCGCCTGGAGGAGGATGGAGACCGGCACCTCGCCCTGCGGGGTTGCCGGCACGTCCTGTCCGGGGCCGTCCGTCCCGGGCAGGTCCTGTCCGGGCATCGCCTCGGCGAGCATCGCGTCGAAGCCGCTCGACGAGTTGCTGGATGCCTTGGAGCCGGTGCCGGAGGCGACTGGGGGCGTCGCGGCGGCCGGCAGGGCCAGAGAAAGTGTGGTCACCGGGAGGCCCCCAAGGTCGAGGTGATGGAACGGACGTAGTTCTGGGTCTCGGCGTACGGCGGTACGCCGTCGTGGCGGATCACCGCACCCGGGCCGGCGTTGTACGCGGCCAGCGCGAGCTCGGTGCTGCCGAAACGGTCGAGCAGGCTGCTCAGCAGCTTCGCGGCACCGTTGACCGACTGCACCGGGTCGAAGGAGTCGGTGACACCGAGCGACTTCGCGGTGGCAGGCATGAGCTGCATCAGTCCCTGGGCGCCGGCCGGGCTGACGGCCCGGGGGTTGAAACCGGACTCCTGCTGAGCGACCGCGGCGAGCAGCTTCGGCGAGACGCCGTGGGCGGCGCCGGCGCTGGCGAACAGCGCGCCGTACGGCGAGCCACCCGTGCCGGACGAGGCGAGGCCGGTCGGCGACAGCGAGGTGCCCGAGGAGGTGCCGACCAGGGCCCTGCTCTCGGCGCTGGCCGTGCTCCCGCCGTCGGGGACGATCCGTCGGATCACGTCCGGGGGCTTCGTGACCTCGGTGACCCGGACGTCCAACCGGGTGCGCGGTGCCTCGATCATCTTGCCGTCGCCCACGTAGATGGCCACGT
>JAZQNT010000015.1:0-2498 GCA_045627505.1 Nocardioides sp. | reverse complement strand
GCCAAGATTGCGGTAATTTATCGCTTCCGCCACATGCGACGACAAAATTTTATCCGATTTACCCAAATCGGCAATTGTGCGCGACACCTTTAAAATACGATCATATGCACGCGCCGAAAGATTCAATTTAAGCATTGCATTTTTCAATAAAGCAATTCCAGCCTCATCTGGCGTAGCGTATTGATGAAGCAATTTTGACGTCATTTGCGCATTGCAATACACTCCGGAGATATCAGCAAATCGCTTCGATTGGATTTCGCGCGCCTCAATTACACGTTGTCTAATTGCGGAACTCGGTTCGCCTTCTCTTCGGTCGAGGCATGGATTTCCAGTCCACCCTCTTCGCCGACGACCTTGCCGCCCCCACCCCGCTGCGCCCCGAGCGCCGACTGCTGGCGCACGGGGCATGGGTCGACGTGCAGCGCAACTGGTTGGGTGGCGCGGACGAGGTCTTCGACACCTTGGTGCGTGAGGTGCCCTGGCGGGCCGAGCGTCGGGAGATGTACGACCAGGTGGTGGCCGTCCCCCGTCTGCTCCACACCTACGGCATCGGGGCGCAACTGCCACACCCCGCGCTCACGGAGGCCATGGCCAGGCTGAGCGCGCACTACCTGCCGGAGCTGGGCGAAGAATTCGTGACGGCCGGGTGCTGCTACTACCGCGACGGGCGCGACTCGGTGGCCTGGCACGGCGACACCATCGGACGCGGACGGACCCAGGACACGATGGTGGCCATCGTCTCCTTCGGCGATCCTCGGCGCCTGCTGCTGCGTCCGCGCAAGGAGCCCGGTGTCGACGGCGGAGCCGGCTCGTCCTCCCTCTCGTTCACGCTCGGCCATGGTGACCTGCTGGTGATGGGCGGGTCTTGCCAGCGCACCTGGGAGCACGCGGTGCCCAAGCAGGCGCACGCCGGGCCGCGCGTCTCGGTGCAGTTCCGTCCACGCAACGTCTTCTGACGCTGGTCCTCCGGGGCCCCGGACTGCCTCTGCTCAGAACGAGACGGTGGGACGTTCCATGTCGGTGTCGGGCGCCTCGTAGAACTCCCGCGTGGACACGCCGGCGACGCCGGCGAAGAACATCCACGGGATGGTCTGCGTCAGGTTGTTCAGCTGGCGCACCGCGTCGTTGTAGTACTGGCGTGCGAACGCGATCTGGTCCTCGGTCTCCCCGAGCTGCTTCTGCAGGTCGAGGAAGGTGGTGTTCGCCTTGAGGTCGGGATAGTTCTCGGCCACGGCGTTCAGACCGACCAGGGACTGCCCGAGCACTGCGTCGGCAGCAGCCTTGGCCGGGACGTGCGTGCTGGCCGCCGCCGCCTGGAGCTGGGTCCGTGCCGCGGTCAGCTCGGCCAGGACGCCGCGCTCGTGCGCGGCGTACCCCTTGACCGTCTCGACAAGGTTCGGGACCAGGTCCGCCCTCCGCGTGAGTTGGACGTCGATGCCTCCCAGCGCCTCCTGGGCACCGAGGTCGGCCCTCCGCAGCCGGTTGAAGCCCAGGACGAAGAGCAGGGCAAGGACGACGACCACGACGAGGGCGATGATCACGAGGGAACCTCTCAGATGGGTGATGAGTGTCTGACTGCTCGAGGCCAGGTGGTAGGTCGGGTGTTCAGTCACCACGAACCCATGCCGCCCCCGCCACCCCCGCCGCCGCTGCCACCGCTCGACCCGCCGGAGTCGGACTGGGAGGCCTGGTGCGCCGAGATGGCGCCCTTCACGGAGGAGTCGAAGCTGTCGACGAACGAGCTGGCGAACGAGGCGGCACCGGCGGCACCGACCCCGACCAGGTAGTCCGGCTGCCGAGGCTCCTGCCCCGTCTCCACCCGGTACTTCTTGGTCCAGGCGTCCGCGCACCCGAAGGCGACCGCCCACGGCAGGTAGGCGGTGTAGAGATCCTGGCGCCCGGAGAAGTCGAAGCGGTCCTTGCTCGAGGGCGTGGCCAGGACCCGCCGGAAGCCATCGGCCTGCGCCCAGAGCTGACGTCCCTGCTCGGTGCGCCTGGTGGTCGACCCGAGGTAGAGCATCGGCAGACCGAAGGCCGCGAACGCGCCGGGCACCAACGCCACCGAGGTGCTGGGCACCCCCACGGAGACCAGCGCGGCGTAGGCCACGAACGCGGCGACCACACCAACAGCGCCCAGAACCCCGGGACCGGACTTCTCCAGCACCCCCGCCTCCTTGCTCCAGCGCTTGGTCTCCTCCGCTGCGGCGGAGAGCACGGCGGCCAGCTTGGCGCCAGTGCCCTCGTCCTTGTGCTCGACGACGAACTCGCCCCCCTCGTGCACCCCGAGCTCGCGCAGCACCCGGGTGGTGACCGGGTCCAGCTCGACGTCGGCGCCGGTACCGCGCACCGTCCAGTCCTTGCCGTCGCGTGCGAGCGTCACCGCGCCGACCTGCGCTGCCAGCAGCAGGCTGGCGACGAACGCCTGGCGGGGGATCCGCTCGGCCGTCGAAGCGGAAGGAGGGCTCTGAGGCGGCGAGGCACCGGAGGCCGGACCTCGC
>JAZQNT010000014.1:0-1998 GCA_045627505.1 Nocardioides sp. | reverse complement strand
GCTTATGGGTGTTTTGTCTTCGGGGGCAAGTATTTGGTTTGTGCGGGAGAAATGGGGGCAGCCGAAAAAGCGTGGAGGGCGTGGGAGACCACGGCTGCGAGTACATGACCGGTGGTCGCGTTGTCGTCCTCGGTCCGACCGGACGCAACTTCGCCGCCGGTATGTCGGGTGGCTACGCGTTCGTCCTGGAACTGGACGCCGACAAGGTCAACCGCGAGCTGGTGGAGCTCTCGCCCGTCGAGGGTGAGCGGGGCGCGGAGCTCGAGGCGATCGGGCGTGAGCACTTCGAGGAGACCGGTTCCGCGGTCGCCGAGGAGCTGCTCGCCGACTGGCCCGCCGTGGTGGGCCGCTTCACCGAGGTCATGCCTCGGGACTACCGGCGCGTGCTCGACGCACGCGCCGAGGCCCTCGCCGAGGGCCTGACCGAGGACGAGGCTGCTGCGCGAATCATGGAGGTGCTTCATGGCTGACCCGAAGGGCTTCCTCAAGCACGAGCGTCAGGTCGCGACCCGACGCCCGGTGGAGGAGCGAGTCAAGGACTTCAACGAGGTCTACCCCGACGGGATCGGGCGCGCCCTGCTCCCGATCATCAACACGCAGGCCAGCCGTTGCATGGACTGCGGCATCCCGTTCTGCCACTCGGGCTGCCCGCTGGGCAACCTCATCCCGGAGTGGAACGACCTGGTCTACCGCGACGACTGGGACGGTGCGGCCGACCGCCTGCACAAGACCAACAACTTCCCGGAGTTCACCGGGCGCCTGTGCCCGGCTCCCTGTGAGACCGCGTGCGTCGTCGGGATCAACCAGCCGGCCGTGACCATCAAGAACGTCGAGGTCTCGATCATCGACCGCGCGTTCGAGTCGGGCTACGTCCGTCCCGAGGCGCCGGAGTGGCTGTCGGGGAAGACCGTCGCCGTGGTCGGCTCCGGACCCGCTGGTCTGGCTGCTGCCCAGCAGCTGACCCGCGCCGGGCACACGGTCGCCGTCTACGAGCGTGCGGACAAGCCGGGCGGCCTGCTCCGCTACGGCATCCCCGAGTTCAAGATGGAGAAGAGGCACCTCGACCGTCGCCTCGACCAGATGCGTCGCGAGGGCACCGTCTTCCGCTCGGGCGTGCAGGTCGGCAAGGGGACGCTCACCGCTGAGCGCCTCCAGGAGCGTTTCGACGCCGTGGTCCTGGCCATCGGCTCCACCGTCGCGCGGGACCTGCCGGTCCCGGGCCGCGAGCTCAACGGGGTCCACCAGGCGATGGAGTTCCTCCCGCAGGGCAACCGTGAGGGTCTCGGCGAGACGGTGCCGAACCAGATCCGCGCCACCGACAAGCACGTGGTCATCATCGGTGGCGGTGACACCGGCGCAGACTGCCTGGGCACCTCGATCCGTCAGGGCGCCACGTCGGTCACCCAGCTCGAGATCATGCCGATGCCGACCGAGGAGCGTCCCGCGGGACAGCCCTGGCCGACGTACCCGATGATCTACCGCGTCTCCTCGGCCCACGAGGAGGGTGGCGAGCGCGTCTACTCGGTCTCCACCACCGAGTTCGTCGGCGACGGCGAGGGCAACGTCAAGGCGCTGAGGCTGGTCGAGGTCGACGCCAAGTTCCAGCCGATCCCGGGCACCGAGAAGGAGATCCCGGCGGACCTGGTCCTGCTGGCGATGGGCTTCCTGCACCCGGAGAAGGACGGCCTCGTGGAGCAGCTCGGCGTCGAGCTGGACGAGCGCGGCAACGTCAAGCGCGACAAGAAGTACCAGTCCTCGGTCGACGGTGTCTTCGTCGCCGGCGACGCGGGTCGTGGACAGTCGCTGATCGTCTGGGCGATCGCCGAGGGCCGGGCCGCCGCGGCAGCGGTGGACGAGTACCTCACCGGGTCGACGTCGCTGCCGGCGCCGATCCCGCCGAACGCCCGGCCCCTGACGGTCTGAGCGCCGGTAGTCGGAGCGCTGGCAGTCGGAACGCTGGCGTCCGCGGACGCACCCGAGCAACAACCACCAGGAGGC
>JAZQNT010000013.1:0-2154 GCA_045627505.1 Nocardioides sp. | reverse complement strand
GCCCCCGTGCGCGCACGAGCACGTCGCCGTCCTCGGCCCGCCACACGCCGAGGTCGACTTCGAAGCCGTCCGCCGACCGGGTGACCCGCTTCACGCCCGCCCGCGTGCCGATGTCGAGATGGCCGGCGTCGGGCAGTGCCGCCAGCCCGGTGTCGACGAGGTAGCGGGTGAACACGCGCACGCCGTTGCCGCACATCTCCGCGATGGAGCCGTCGGCGTTGCGGTAGTCCATGAACCACTCCGCACCGGATGCCGCCGCCTGGTGTCCCGCAGGCAGCGCAGCCGACCGCACGACGCGGAGGATGCCGTCGCCGCCGATGCCGAAGCGCCGGTCGCACAGCACGGCGACCTGGTCGTCGGAAAGGTCCAGGGCGCCATCGGGGTCGGCGATGATCACGAAGTCGTTGCCGGTGCCGTGGCCTTTGGTGAACGGGAGGGTCTGCGGCATCCGGCCAGTCTATTCGAGGCCCGTGCCGGCCCCTCCGCCCCGGTCGATCGTCGGCGAAGCCCAGCCGGGGGATTCTTCCAGCGCGGCGGCGTCGGCGTCGGGACCGACCCAGGTGACGTCGGCATAGCGACGGAACCACGACACCTGCCGCCGGGCGTACCGCCGGGTCAGCGCCTGCGTCTGCGCGATCGCCTCCGCCTCGGCGAGGTCTCCGTCCAACTGCCCGAGAGCCTGCGCGTAGCCGATGGCGCGCCGGGCGGTCACACCGTCTTCGAGGCCCGCAGCGCGCAGCGCCGCCACCTCACCCACCAGGCCGTCGCGCCACATGGCCTCCACCCGCGCATCGAGCCTGGCCACCAGCTCGTCGCGCGGCATCTGCACGCCGACGATGCGCGTCGGCTCGTGCCACAGGACGGGGGTCTCCGGCAGGGCCGCGCCGTGGGTCGCCTCGCCCTGTTCCAGCACCTCGAGCGCGCGCACGATACGTCGGCCGTTGCGGGGATCAACCCGTTCGGCGGTCAGCGGGTCGATGTCGCGCAGCCGGGCGTACAGTGCGCCGGGTCCGGTCTCGTCGAGCTCGCGCTCCAACCGTGCGCGCACGGCGGGGTCACGCGGCGGAAAGCGGAAGTCGTAGAGGACGCTGGAGACATACAGGCCTGAACCGCCCACCAGGATCGCGTCGGCGCCCCTGCCGTGGATGGCGGTGACGGCGGCACGCGCAGCGTCCTGGTACCACGCGACAGCCGCATCCTCGGCCGGCTCCAGCACGTCGAACAGGTGATGCGGGATGCCGCGCCTCTCCGCGACGGGGAGTTTCGCGGTGCCGATGTCCATGCCTCGGTACAGCTGCATGGCATCGGCGTTGACGATCTCCGCCGGACGGCCGCGTGCGGCAAGAGCCTCGACGAGGTCGAGCGAGAGGGCGGTCTTGCCGGTGCCGGTGGCGCCGATGACCGCCCACAGGGCCGGAGCAGACGGGTCAGACACCGACGCGCAGCGTGGGCAGTCCCAGCGATATCGCTCGGGGCGCGCCGTTCTCGCCGGCCGGCGCGGGTACGGCGCACGACTCCGCCTGCGCGCGGTCCCACGCGTCGCCGGCGCGGGTGCGGCGGATGCGCAGCGGCGCCCCGTCGGGAGCGTCGGCGAGCAGGTGGAAGGGCGCAGCGTGCGTGATGACGACCGACACGACGTCGCCCGGACGCGGTGTCTGCGACTGCGCAGTCACCTCGAAGTGCACGAGGCGGTTGTCCTCGGCACGACCGGTGAGCCGATGCGTCGCGGCGTCCTTCTTGCCCTCGCCGGTGGACACCAGCACGTGCACCTCGCGCCCGACCTGCGCCTGGTTCTCCTCGAGGCTGATGCGCTCCTGCAGTGCGATGAGCCGGTCGTAGCGCTCCTGCACGACGTGCTTCGGCACCTGGTCGGGCATGGTGGCGGCCGGGGTGCCCTCGCGGATGGAGTACTGGAAGGTGAACGCGCTGGCGAAGCGCGCCTGCTCGACGACGCGCATGGTGTCCTCGAAGTCCTCGTCGGTCTCGCCCGGGAAGCCCACGATGATGTCCGTGGACACTCCCACACTTGCAAAACTCTCAAATACAATAGAAACTCGCATCAGAAGCCTTACAGAAAGATACTCAAACGAGAAATGAAAAGATACACAATTGGAATAGTAAAGATACGCAAACGATGTAAAGATACAAGTCGGA
>JAZQNT010000012.1:0-1893 GCA_045627505.1 Nocardioides sp. | reverse complement strand
ACAACTCCTTGGCCCACAGAACGACATGGCTACGATCCGACTTAGGTCTCGCTCTCTGTTGTGGACCTCGCCGAGCTGCAGGGCACGATTCCCTCCACCTTCCGCGACTTTGCAACTCCTCAGGACGTGGGCGTCAGTTGCAGACGACCGAGTCGGAGGGGGTGTAGGTGGTGCGGAAGTTCTCGGTCTTGACGACCGCCTTCTGCCCCGGCTTGTGGAAGTACCGCTTCACGTCCACGTTGAAGCCGCCGTAGCCGGAGTTGGACACGCAGGTGGGCCCCGACAGCGTGCGGGTCTTCGGCGACGTCAGCGCATAGCGCCCCGAGGTGCTGGTGGTGATGTCCCAGACCTTCGTGGACCACATGGACACCCGGACCACACCCTGCGAACCGGGGGTGGACTTCGTGACCTTGGCCTCGACCAGGACGCCGTGATCGGTGTTGTTCTTGAACCGCAGGTCCACCGAGCCCCAGGCCACGGTCGCCTCGCGGCCCACCGGGTAGCGGCTGATGTAGAACGAGTGCGGCTTGTGGTCGACGTCCTCGAAGCCCGCGAAGAACATGGCATTGAAGACGGTGGTGGCCATCTGGGAGACGCCGCCTCCGAGGTCCTCCTTGAAGACGCCGTCAGCGATCATGAACCCTTCGGTGAAGCCGTTCTCCCGGGTGCGTTCACCGACGGTCTCGTTGAGCGAGAACGTCTCGCCCGGCTTGAGCACGGTGCCGTCGATCAGCTCGGCCGCGCGACCAATGTTGATGTTGCGGTAATCGGCGTGCGGGTAGCGGGTCTCGAACGTGGAGACGCGCTCGACGATGTTGAGGTTCTGCGCGTCCTCGGTGGTGAAGCTCGAGGTGGCCTCGACCGACTTCACCTCGGCGGTGCGCTGGCCCTCAGGTCGGGCGACGAGGTCGAGGAAGAGTCCGTCGAGCTCGGCCTGGTCGAAGGTGATGCCCTTCTCGTCAGGCACCACGGTCGGCTTTCCACCCACCAGCTTGACGGTGGCCTCCTTCGGCCCGCCGTCCTCGGCCAGGGCCTCCTCGACGATCGCGGCGAGCTTGTCGGAGTCGAGCTTCGGCCGGAGCTCGCCGTCCTCGGGCGCCATCTTCAGCGCGGGCGTGTAGTCGGCCGGATCGAGGTCGACCGAGACATCGCCCGACTTCAGCGTGACTGGTCCGGCGACCGCGGGGTTCGCGAACTCCTCGAGCGCCTTGGCCACGTCGGCCTCGTCGATCTCGGGCAGGGTCTTCTGCACGGCCAGGCGGACCGCGCGGTCCTCCCCGATGAGGGCGGCCCGCATGCTCGACTCCGCGACGTCGCGGTCGACCACCTCACCGGCACGCGGGTCACGGGTCACGAGGTCGCCGCCGTCGAAGCTGACCTTGCCCTCGCGCACCTTGACCCCGTGCTTCTTGTCGACCCGGTCGAGGAAGGCGTTGAACTTGTCGTCGTCCACCGACACCACGGGGTCGATGTCGTCCCCGCCGCTGAAGTAGGACCACAGTGCCGCCGGCGACCAGGAGTTCGAGGCGCCCGCCGCGTCCAGGGTCGCCTCGTGGTCGAAGGAGAGACCGGCGACCTCGGGGGCGATCGAGGTGGTCTCCCCCTTGCCCGCCTCCTCCGTGACGCGCACGACGAGCGGCTCCTCGGCGCGGTCGGCGAAGGCTGACTCGAGCTGGGCCCGGGCCTCGTCGAGGTCCTGGCCCCCGATCTCCACACCGGCCACCGAGGTGCCCTGCGGGACGCGGCCGGTGGTCATCTGGTGCGCCACCGCGTAGGCGCCGCCTGCGAGCACGACCACACCCACGACGGCCAGCGCTGCGATCTTCCCGCCCCTGGACGTGCGGGGCGCGGGGGCCGACTCGGAGGTGTCAGCGAAGATGTCGGGCATCTCGT
>JAZQNT010000011.1:0-1790 GCA_045627505.1 Nocardioides sp. | reverse complement strand
CCCCGAGGTCAGGTCGCCGCTGGGCCCACCGGAGTTGAAGGACGGGCCGGCGATGTCGAGGTGTGCCCAGGGGAGGCCGGCGGTGAACTCCCGGAGGAAGGCGCCCGCGAAGAGGCCGCCGCCCCACCGGTTCCAGTCGTGCTGCGCCAGGTCCGCGATCTTGGAGGACCGGATGCGCTCGCTCATCTCCTCGGGGATCGGCATCGGCCAGTGGTTCTCCCCGGCGCGCTCGCCGGCGGCGATGACGTCGGCCACGACCTCGTCGGTGCCCAGGACACCGGTGACCTTGTCGCCGAGGGCCACCATCATGGCGCCGGTGAGCGTGGCGACGTCGAGGATGACGTCGGGCTGCTCCTCGCTGGCCAGGACCAGGGCGTCGGCGAGCACCAACCGTCCCTCGGCGTCGGTGTTGGACACCTCGACGGTCTTGCCGCCACGGATGCGGAGCACGTCACCGGGACGCGTCGCCGAGCCCGAGACCATGTTCTCTGCCATCGGCGCCCACGCGGTCACCTTGACCGGAAGGCCGAGCGCGGCAATGGCGAGGGTGGCCTGGATGACCGCGGCCGCTCCGGCCATGTCCGACTTCATGGTGGTCATCGAGCCCGAGGGCTTGATGGTCAGGCCGCCCGAGTCGAAGGTGATGCCCTTGCCGACTAGGGCCAGGTGCTTGGTCGCGCCGTCGGGTGCCCAGGTGACCTTGACCAGGCGCGGGGGAGCGTCGGAGGCTCGGCCCACGCCCAGGATGCCGCCGCAGCCGAGCTCGGCCAGGCTGTTCTCGTCGTGCACCTCGATCTGCACCGCGATCTGCACCGCGGAGGCGGTCCGGGCAGCGGTCAGCTCGGCGTGCGCATCCACCGCGGCCGCGGCGAAGAGGGCCGGGGTGAACTCACCCGGAGGCTCGTTCACCCAGTCGCGGCAATCGGATCAACCCGGTTACCCGTGACCTTGAGCGCCGCCTGGAACGTGCGGGACAGGGCCTGAGCGTGCTGGATTTCCGGGCGGAACAGGTGCTGTGGACCGGCGGGGGTTTTCTGGGCGGCGGCATGATTACGGTGTGGCTGGCCAGCATCGACCGGGTAGGTGTGGGCGGCGTCGTCGCAGGAACCGTCATGGGGGCGGTCTTGGGATTCATCCTCCGCGACTACCGGTTGAGCTCCCAAATCCGGAACCGCGAGACCCGCATGCTGGCTGAGTTCCCCAGCCTGGCGGAGATGATGGCGCTCGCCGTGGGCGCCGGAGAAAGCGCCAACGGAGCCCTGGAACGGATTGCCCGCACGGCCCACGGCGAACTGGCGGGGGAGTTTGCCCGCATCCTCGGCGAAACCCGTTCCGGAGTTCCACTCACCAACGCGCTGCAGCACTTTTCCGACCGGGTCAGGCTCGCTCCGCTGTCCCGGTTCGTGGACGGTTTGACAGTGGCGATCGAACGCGGCACCCCGCTCGCGGACGTCATGCGGGCCCAATCCCAGGACGTGCGCGACCTGGCCAAACGCGAACTCATGGAAAGCGCCGGAAAGAAGGAGATCGCAATGATGGTCCCCTTGGTCTTCGGTGTCCTTCCTCTGACAGTGCTCTTCTCGATATTTCCCGGCCTTTCCCTCCTGGGAATCGGACTCTAGGTCACCCCAATGAAAGGAACATCCCATGCGCACCATCCACGCACCACGGCTCCTGCTTCTGCACGGCTCCTCGCTGTTCGTTCGGTTCGGCCAAACGCTCAGGAGCGAGGACCGCGAGCGCGGCGACGTTCCGGGCTGGGTCATGATCACCCTGATGTCAGCCACGCT
>JAZQNT010000010.1:0-1685 GCA_045627505.1 Nocardioides sp. | reverse complement strand
CAGAACGACATGGCTACGATCCGACTTGTCTGCACCCCGGCGTGCGCCGCGGCCTCGAGCACGTTGAGCGTGCCCACCACGTTGCTCTTCCACGCCTCCAGCGGGAACGACTCCAGCAGCGGCAGGTGCTTGAGCGCGGCGGCGTGGAAGACCACCTCGGGACGACGCGCCTGGAAGATGGCACGCAGGGCGTCGATGTCCCGGATGTCGTTGAGGATGACGTCGTCGGAGTCGAGCAGCCCGTGGCCGGTGATGGAGAGCTGCACTGCGTGCAGGGCCGACTCGTCGCGGTCGAGCATCATCAGCTCGGCGGGCTCGAAGCGGTGGATCTGGCGGCACAGCTCGGAACCGATCGAGCCGCCGGCGCCGGTGACCAGCACGCGCTTGCCCTTGAGGTAGCCGGCGATCGAATCCATGTCGGTGTCCAGCGGCGCCCGGCCGAGGACGTCGTGCAGGTCGATGTCGCGCAGGTCGCGGATGCCTGCGTGCTCGCCGAGCATCTCGGTGGGCGAGGGCAGCACCTTGACCCGCAGGCCGGCCTTGACCGCGGCCAGGTTCAGGCGGGCGATCGTGGCCGCGCTGGCGCTGGGGATGGCGATGACCACGTCCTCGACGCCGAACTGCTTCGCGACGCTCTCCAGGTCCGCGGCGGTGCCCGCCACCGGAACGTTGCGGATGCGGTACCAGCGCTTCGCCGGGTCGTCGTCGACCAGAGCCACGGGCCGCCACTCGTGCTGCGGGTCGCGAAGCATGGAGACCACGAGGTCGTAACCGGACTCACCGGCGCCGACGATGACCACCGGAGTGCCGGTCTCGACGGTCTCCCGCTGCCGCTGGTGCTCCTTGCCCCGTCGCCAGAGCGCGCGTGCGGCGAGCGCGACCACGAGGAAGAGGAGCGTGGCCCCCGGCGGCACGCTGCGCGGAACCCAGAGCGCACTGAAGTTGGCCACGGTGGCCAGGAGGCCCACGGCGCCGGTGACGAGGGTCAGGAGCACGGCCTCCTCGAGCGAGGCGATGCGCGAGCGGCCGTGGTGCAGGTGGACGGTGGATCCGAGCAGCAGGTGGAGCACGCCCGTGACGGCGCCCAGCGTCAGGGCCCCGGTCCAGAAGTGGGACGAGAAGTCGCCCTCGAGGCGCAGCAGGGACCAGGCCAGGAAGGCCAGCACCCACGCCACCCAGTCGAACCCCGACACGATCAGGGTCCGTCGATTCTGCATCCGCGACATCAGGGCACTCACTGCAACGATTCACTTCCCACGCGACTTGCGAGCCGGGTCAACACAGGCTCAACCGCGTCGATCATGCCATGAGCGGACGCGACACGCGGCGGGAGGAACGTTTCGAGAGATCCCTCACCAAGAGGGGGCTTCCGAGTAAAAACGGGTGCAAACCTGCACGAAATGTGTTTATCGAGGCTGACCAGATCGTTTCGTCAGCGTCGCGTGACCTCACGCAACGCCGGGCGCACGTCGGCCAGGAAGACGAAGCGGTTTGGGTTTTTATATTAGCTTCCGCTATATTTTATTTTACTTTATTTATTTTCGTTTATTTTTGTCTTATGACTTAGTCACCTCGTACCCCGATCGTAAGATCCGTATATCCACATGAGGACTCCGTGTAAGTCCCTAGTGCCCTAGTAGCACCCTCCTATCTTAGGTCGGGTCGTTACAAGTTGGTATCAGAGC
>JAZQNT010000009.1:0-2142 GCA_045627505.1 Nocardioides sp. | reverse complement strand
GTTCTCGACGTCCCCACCGCCGTAGCCGGCCTCGGTGAGCGCGGTGGCGACGGCGATCGCGAACGGCACGTTGAGCATGCGGGCCAGCGTCTGGGCCAGGTAGGTCTTGCCGCACCCGGTCGGTCCGATGACGAGGATGTTGGACTTCGCGACCTCGACGGCGTCGTCCTTGCCGTGACGCGTGGAGGCAGCGGCCTGGGCCTGGATGCGCTTGTAGTGGTTGTACACGGCGACGGAGAGGGCCTTCTTGGCCTGCTCCTGGCCGATCACGTACTGGTTCAGGAAGTCGAAGATCTCGCGCGGCTTGGGCAGCTCCTCGAGGCTGACCTCGGCGCCCTCGCTCAGCCCCTCCTCGATGATCTCGTTGCAGAGGTCGATGCACTCGTCGCAGATGTAGACCCCGGGGCCCGCGATCAGCTTCTTGACCTGCTTCTGGCTCTTCCCGCAGAAGTTGCACTTCAGCAGGTCGCCGCCGTCACCGATTCGAGCCACTTCTCGATCATTCCTTCGTCTGGGGGCCGGACCTGGGTCCGGCGCTGGTGCTGCGTGGTGCTGGTTCGTGGCCCGGGGCCACGGCGTCCTTGGGGACGGGAGTTCGAAGGTACCCGGTCCCGCCCCGGTTCAGGGGCGGGACACGGTCACCGTCGAACCCGTGCTCCGACGTGGGCTCAGCCCAGGGCGAAGGCGGCGCTGCGGGATTCCAGGATCGAGTCGACCAGACCGTACTCGACGGCCTGCTCGGCGGTGAGGATCTTGTCGCGCTCGATGTCGCGGCTGACCTCCTCACGCTCCTTGCCCGAGTGCGTGGAGATCATGGTCTCCAGCAGCTCGCGCATGCGCAGGATCTCGTTGGCCTGGATCTCGATGTCCGAGGTCTGGCCGAACGTGCCCTCGGTGTAGGGCTGGTGGATCAGGATCCGGCTGTTCGGCAGGGCGAGGCGCTTGCCGGGGGTACCCGCGGCCAGCAGGATCGCGGCAGCAGAGGCCGCCTGGCCCAGGCAGACCGTCTGGACGTCCGGCTTGATGAACTGCATCGTGTCGTAGATCGCGGTGAGCGCCGTGAAGGAGCCGCCGGGCGAGTTGATGTAGATCGAGATGTCCTGGTCGGGGTTCATCGTCTCCAGGCAGAGCAGCTGCGCCATGACGGCGTTGGCCACGTCGTCGGAGATCGGCGAGCCGAGGAAGATGATGCGCTCCTCGAAGAGCTTCGCGTAGGGGTCGATCCGGCGGAACCCGTAGGAGGTCCGCTCCTCCCACTGCGGGATGTAGTAGTTCATCGTCAGTCCTTCTTCGGCTTCGAGGTGGTCTCGCGGGCGCTGGTGATGACCTTGTCGATCAGGCCGTACTCGAGCGCCTGGGCGGCGGTGAACCAGCGGTCGCGGTCGGCGTCGGCAATGACCTGCTCGACGGGTTGACCGGTGTGCTCGGCGATCAGGTCGAGGAGCACCTTCTTGATGTGCAGCGACTGCTGGGCCTGGATCTTGATGTCCGAGGCCGAACCGCCCATGCCGGAGGAGGGCTGGTGCATCATGATGCGGGCGTGGGGCAGCGCGTAACGCTTGCCCTTGGTGCCCGCGCAGAGCAGGAACTGTCCCATCGACGCGGCCAGGCCCATGCCCACGGTCACGACGTCGTTGGGGATGTAGTTCATGGTGTCGTAGATCGCCATGCCGGCGTCGACGGAACCGCCGGGGCTGTTGATGTGGAGGTAGATGTCTCCCTCCGGGTCCTCTGCGGAGAGCAGGAGGAGCTGGGCACAGATCGCGTTCGCGTTCTGGTCGCGCACCTCGGAGCCGAGGAAGACGATGCGCTCCTTGAGCAGCCGGGAGTACACGCCGTCATCGAGCCCGTACGAAGGGCCGCCGTTCATCTGGGGCGCCATCTGGGAAGCACTGGAGTTCGGGTTCACGCCCATGACCCTAGCCCGAAGCGCCGACACAACCACGGGTGTTCGGCCCGTGTTCGCCCACAGCGCACACGTGTCGCCCCGGTGTCCGTTGTGCGCCCGGTGACCGCGGTCGGCCAGCCGGCCGTTCCCGCCCCGGGCGGACACCCCGGCGACTCCCCGGAAGGAGCTCCCCGGAAGGAGCTCCCCGGAAGGAGCTCCCCGGAAGGTGCACAGCCCCCGCCGTCCACCAGGAC
>JAZQNT010000008.1:0-4050 GCA_045627505.1 Nocardioides sp. | reverse complement strand
TGGCTACGATCCGACTTGTTTGAAAGAACCGGAAAATACAGAAAAATAGATCTGGACATGAATTTCAGAAGCAGAAAATGTGTGCTTGATTCTATCAATGTGCTTTTGTCATCCATTATGAGAAGAGATATTTCGGAAATTGAGTATGATGAACATGCCGCTCTTCATTTCGGTTCAAACAGCTATACCGAAGATAATCAGAGCTACAGCACAGAGCTTCTGCTGATTGACAAGGAGGCAGACGAAAATGAGCTTGACAGTGCCTCGGATATCATGGATTTCTATGAGAGATTGAACTCTTCCAAAGACGAGAAGCTGACAGCAGCGAAGACAAGCGCTGTTGAAAGAGAAGCACTTTGCGTCGGTCTGAAAATAAAGGAGCTTGTTTCCTCGGGATTTCAGGTTTCGGCGGGATCGGTTGATGGGACGCCTCAAACAAGACCTGTAACATACGGTGATTTTGCGGTGCTTATAAGAAAGACAAAAGACGTAACCGAAGTGTTTTCAAAAGTTTTCACTAAGCTTCGAATTCCTTCTTCCGCTGAGACGGGAACAGGATTTTTTGAGTCTGTGGAGGTGCAAAAGGTATTGTCTTTCCTGCATATTCTGGACAATCCGTACCAGGATATTCCTTTTGCAGCAGTTTTGTATTCACCCTTTGCGGGACTAAACGCCGAGGAACTGGCAGAGATTTATGTGATTTTCGGTAAGTACTCCGGCAAAAAAGGTTCTTTGTACGAATGTGCCAAAAAAGCAGCTGCCGACGGAAATGAAAAGCTTATGCGCTTTTTTGAAATGTATGAGTCAGTGCTTGAAATCAGCGAATATTCTACCGTTCACGAGGTTCTGGAAGAACTGTACGATAGAAGCGGATATAAGGATATCGTTGCGGTTCAGCCTCAGGGACACTGCTGCTGGAACTGGCGCGAGAGACCCGTGACGCCGCACGGGCACGGGGACTCGAACGCGACCCCCGCAGTTGGCTGACCCCGTTCGTGCTGCGGGCCGTGGCGCACGCGCGCGACACCGGCGACGCCCTGCACGCCCGCGGTCTGGGCGACGACTGACCGCGCCGGTCCGGGACTCACCAGCCCGGTGGACGCCGCTCCACCCAGTCGCTGGCCGCCTCCACCTGGGCCGCCAGGGAGAGCAGCAGTTCGTCCTCGGCCGGCCGCGCGGCCAGCATCACCCCCACCGGCAGCCCCTCGGGCGTCCAGTGCGTCGGCAGGGAGATCGCCGGCATCCCGGTCACGTTCCAGGCCGAGGTCCAGGGGGTGAACCGCTTCTGCGCCTCGAAGTCGGCCTCCGGGTCTGCGTCGTCGCGCAGTGCTCCCACGCGCACCGGCGGACTGGCAAGGGTGGGGGTGAGCACGGCGTCGTAGGGGGCCAGCACCTCCAGCGCCCCGGCTCCCAGTCGATGGATCTCGCCGATCGCCAGGCCGAAGTCGGGGGCGCTGATCGTTGCTCCCCGGGCCGAGAGCCAGCGGGTCAACGGTCGCAGCAGGTGCTCCCTGCCCTCGGGTGCCGTGGACAGCGCGGTCAGGACCGCCCAGCACACCTCGAAGACGGCCACCGCGTCACGCGAGAGCGGCACCGGCACGTCGCTCACCTCGTGGCCCAACGACTCCAGGAGGTGCGAGGCATCCTCCCAGGC
Organism: Nocardioides sp.; assembly: GCA_045627505.1. GTDB lineage: Bacteria > Actinomycetota > Actinomycetes > Propionibacteriales > Nocardioidaceae > Nocardioides. The sequence continues at coordinate 2,396 of JAZQNT010000008.1, read as the reverse complement.
TCGGACGCACTCGGGGTGGACGTCGACGTCGGTGAGGACCGGCTCGACGAAGCGCGCGATCCGCAGCCGACCGGGTTCGCGCCTCGCGGCGGCGAGGAACGACCCGTCCGGTTCCGGGGCCCACGACGGGTCCCCGATTCGGTGGCCGCCCAGCACGTCCAGCATCGCCGCGGCATCCGCCACGGTCCGCGCCAGTGAGCCGGCGGGGGCCAGCCCCACCGGGTCGCCGTAGGTGGGGGCGGCCGACACCCGACCACGCGACGGCTTGAGCCCCACGATCCCGCAGCACGAGGCCGGGATCCGGATGGAGCCTCCGCCGTCGGAGCCCTGGGCCACCGGGACGAGGCCGGCCGCGACCGCAGCCGCCGCTCCCCCGGACGACCCGCCCGCGGTCCGGGTGCGGTCCCACGGCGTCACCGCGGGCGGGAGCCCGTCCGGCTCGGTGTAGCAGGGCGAGCCGAACTCCGGGGTGCTGGTCTTGCCGAGCCACACCATGCCGGCGGCCTCGATCGAGAGCGTGACGTTGTCGGAGAAGGTGGGCACGAAGTCGTCGTAGGCCGCCGAGCCGAAGGTGGTGCGCACCCCAGCTGTGGGGTTGAGGTCCTTGATCGCGGTGGGCACACCGTGCAACGAGGACGCTCCGGTCGCGGGCAGGCTGCGGGCCCGCTCCAACGCGAGTTCCGGGACCCGAGTGACGAAGGCACCGACCTCGTCGGCGCGCGCCAGGTAGTGCTCGACGAGTTCAACCGGCGTGAGCTCTCCGGAGCGGACGGCCGCGCCCTGCTCGAGGGCGGTCAGGTCGTGGAGGTGGGTCACGCCACCATCCTCGCGCACGTCCTCGTCGCGCGGCACCCCGTCAGCCAGGGGCAGAGCCACTTCGTCAGCCAGGGGCAGAAGTCGCCTCCCCGGCGCGTTTCCCGGGGTCAGTTCAGCCGGAGCAGGCCGGAGAGGCCGGAGAACGGGTCGCCGGTGCCCGGGCTCCAGTCCACCGCGCCCGTGCCCAGCAGGGTCTGCTGGGCCATCGCCCAGGTGAGGACGCTCATCACCAGCAGCGCCAGGGCCCACGTCCAGCCGCGCGCGGCCAACGGCCGCACCGCTCGGTGCAGGGGGCGGCGCACCAGACTGCCCCCAGGGCCGACCCACAGACCGATCGCCGCGGTGAGGCCCGTGGCGGCCAGGCCGAGGGGTTGGGCGGTGTCCAGGGCGAAGCACACGAGCCCGGTCACGGCCCCCAGACCGGCGGCCCAGAGCGCGAGCGCGATGGTGCCCGGGACCGAGGCGAGCAGGTGGTACGGGAGCGACAGGGTGGTCCGGAGCCGGTCGTACCACCGGCTGCCGCGCAGACGTCGTCGCTCCGCCTGCGCCGAGCCGGCGACGGAACCGGAGCGCACCAGCCAGACCGCGAGCAGCACCAGGCCCCCCGCGACGTAGGGCGCCAGCGAGGTCGCGGCGCCCACCAGCACGGCCAGCCCGAGCAGCAGCACGAACCTGCGCGCCCGCTCGCCGAACCCGGCACGCACGGGGCTGGACGGAACGTGTTCCGCGCCCGGGAAGTGGCCGGGGTGGCGAGGGTCAGGGTCGCCGTCGAAGCCCTCGGGTGCGAAGTGGGAAGAGGCGTAGGGGTGGGGGTCGAGCACCTGGACGGCGTCCTCCCAACCTGCCCCCGGGGGTGCCGCCGGGTGGCCGGCATCTAACGAGCCTGAGTCGAACGGGCCAGCATCGAACCGGCCAGCATCGAACCGATCAGGGGCGAACAGGTTCGTGGCCTCTTCGCCCGGCTCCACCGGCATCCGACGCGTGCTGCCCACCGCATCGGGGTGTCCTGGCTCGGGCGCGGGCGGCAGGCTCGCCCACCAGGCGGGGTCCTCGAAGTGCGGACGGGTCTCGGGCACCACCAGGAAGTCGTCGTCGAGCGCCACCGACGGCATCGGCCGGTGCGCCACCACGGTGTCGCTCCCGGCGTCCAACCAGGTGAGCGCGGCGGCCAGCGTGGGCCGGTTGCGCGGCTCGGGGTCGAGCGCGGCCTCCACCAGCTCCAGCAAGTCGTCGGGGAGACCGGTCAGGTCGTGCTCGCCGCGCCGCACCCGGTCCATCACCGCGGCCGAGGGACCACGGCCGAACGGAGCGTGGCCGGTGCCGGCGTAGGCCACGGTCGCCCCCCAGGAGTGCACGTCCGAGGCAGCCGTCGCGTCGTGACCGAGGAGGATCTCCGGGGCGAGGTAGCCGGGGGTGCCGAGCAACCAACCCTGCGCGGTGAGCCGGTCGTCGTCGGCGACCCGGGCCAGCCCGAAGTCGATCAGGACCGGCGAACGACCCTCCATCAGGACGTTGGACGGCTTCACGTCACGGTGCAGCACCCCGGCGTCGTGGACGGCCTGGAGCGCCTCGGCGAGGCA
>JAZQNT010000007.1:0-1989 GCA_045627505.1 Nocardioides sp. | reverse complement strand
GCTGGCGGGCTGGTTCGCCGTGGCAGGCTGGCGCCGTGCAACCGCTGACGCCCGAGTCCATCCGCTCCTCCTTCGTGAACTGCTCCAAGGGCGACGCCAAGCGAATGCCGGTACCCAGTGCCGCGGCCCTGCCGTCGGCCTCCAGGTGGGAGGAGCTGGACTTCTTCGGCTGGCGCGACCCCGGGCACCCGCAGGCCGCGTGGATGGTGGTGGACGGCGAGGTCGGCGCGGAGGTCGGCACGGAGTCCGGCACGGAGTCCGGCCCGGTGGGCATCGCACTGAAGGCCTCCTCCGCCGGCGGCGCGGGGCGCAAGAACATGTGCACTCTCTGCCTCACCACGCACTCCGCCTCCGACATGGCGATGTTGGTCGCGCCCCTGGCCGGGGCGTCGGGACGCCGCGGCAACACCGTGGGCAACTACATCTGCGCCGACCTGGCCTGCTCGCTCTACGTGCGCGGCCTCAAGCGCCCGGCTCGGGCACAGCCACACGAGACGCTCTCGACCGAGGCCAAGGTGGAGCGGTTGCGCACCAACCTGGCCGCGTTCGTGCGCCGCGTCGTCGCCGGCTGACCAAAAGCCCCTGTTGCGCCATCCGCGCGGCGCCTACGCTCCGGACATGAGCCTCGTCCGGTCGTCCGCACGTGTCCTGCTCGGCGCCACCATGGTCAGCGCCGGCATCCTCCACCTCACCACCCAGCGCCAGGAGTTCCAGGCGCAGGTACCCGAATGGTTCCCGGCCGACGACGACCTGGTGGTCGTGGCCTCCGGCGTGGTCGAGATCGGGCTGGGTGCCGGATTCGCGCTGCTCCCGAAGCGCAAGCGCCTCCTGGGCGCGCTGTTGGCGGCGTTCTTCGTGGTGATCTTCCCGGGAAACATCGCGCAGTACACCGAGGGCACCGACGCCTTCGGCCTCGACTCCGACCGCAAGCGCTTCGTCCGCCTCACCTTCCAGCCGCTGCTGGTGCTGTGGGCGCTGTTCGCAGGAGAAGTGCTGAAGGGCCGCCGCGAGCACGACTGACGCATCACTGCGGCCAGTCCGTCCGACGGCAAGCCGCCAGCAGCAGGTCGACCGCGCGACCGCGCACCTCGCGCAGCACCGGCCCGCGAGGCGCGTGGACGAAGTCGGCGTCGGTGGTCACCAGCCGAAGGCCCTCTGCCCGCTTCTTCGAGCCGCCCATCGCGTCAGAGGTCCGAAGCTGGTACTCGAGGGCTGGGACCACCGCTGCTGCCGGATAGTGCCGGACCCGACCGAGCGGGCGGCGCACGTCCTCGCCGTGCACCACCTCCTCCACCAGCCGGCTGGCCCGGTCGACGGGAGGTGTCCGGGTGCTCCGGGCGCGCTCACGCAGGAGCGCGAGCACGTCGGACGGCGCCTCACCCCGATTCCTGGCCACCCCTTGGGCGTTCATCCGGTCGAAGTCGAACCGGGCCCGCACCATCGCGACGGCCATGCCCGGGACGGTGGTGTCGGCACCGTTGGCGAGGTGCGCGGCGACGTCCCAGACGCTCCAGCCCGCGCAGAGCGACGGGGTGCCCCACTGCTGCGGGGTGAGCCCCTCGAGGTCGGCGAGCAGCGCGGCTCGTTCGTCGTGGACGAGCGGCCAGACGTCCAGGTCTCGGTTGCGTGCCACGCTCAGCCCCTTCACTGTGGTCTCGCACTTGTGGTCTCGCACTGTGGTTTCGCTGCTGTCACCGCACGTGGCGTGAGGGTAGTCGTCCTGCGAGGACCCGGGTAGCTCGCTTCCGGAATCTGATGTCACCGCTCGGGGTGGGTTCGTGTGCCCAGGCTGGGTCGTGGATCCGGTGGTGGTGATGGCTGCACAGCAGCACACTGTTCGCCAGATCAGTCCCGCCGCCCTCTGACCACGGTGTCAGGTGGTGGGCCTCGCACCAGGTGCCGGGGATGTCGCATCCCGCGGCCCGACAGCGTTTGTCGCGGACCAGGAGCGCCTTGCGCTGGGCCGGGGTGAAGAGTCGTCGCGCCCGC
>JAZQNT010000006.1:0-1765 GCA_045627505.1 Nocardioides sp. | reverse complement strand
ACAACACCTGCATCGCCGGGGACTGATCCCTCCCGGCGCCGCCTGCCGCTGAGCCGGGTCGCGCCACCCGGTGCCAGTGACGAGGCGGCCGTCAGGAAGCTCCTGACGGCCGCTCGCGCGTCCTGCGGGCGCGCTCAGAGCGTGCCGGTGAGCCGGCCGTGACGCTCGGCGCTGTCTGCGTCCAGGCCGACGATCTCGACCCGCTTGCCGCGGCTGGCGTACTTGGTCTCGATCCCGTCCAGCGCGGCCACGCTGGAGGCGTCCCAGACCGTCGCGCCACTGAGGTCGACGACGACCCGGGCGGGGTCCTCGGCGTAGTCGAACTGCGTGTAGAGGTCGTTGGAGGAGGCGAAGAAGAGCTGACCGGTGACCCGGTAGTGCGCGTACTCGCCGGTCTCGTCGCGGCGCAGGCTGCGGTGGGTGGCGGTCAGGTGGGCCACCCGGCGGGCGAACAGCACCATCGCCACCAGGGTGCCGCCGCCGACGCCGATCGCGAGGTTGTGCGTCCACAGCGTCAGCGCCACGGTGCACACCATCACGAACGTCTCCGACCTCGGCATCCGACGCAGCGTCGACGGCTTCACCGAGTGCCAGTCGAAGGCGGTGACCGCCACGATGATCATCACCGCGACCAGGCCGGCCATCGGGATCCGCGCGACCACGTCGGCCAGCCCGATCACCAGGACCAGCAGCCACAGGCCGGTGAGGAACGTCGAGATCCGGGTGCGGGCGCCGGAGTTCTTGACGTTCATCATCGTCTGGCCCACCACGGCGCACCCGCCCTGGCCGCCGAAGAGGCCGGCGAGCAGGTTGGCGCAGCCCTGGCCGAACGCCTCGCGGGTCTTGCTGGAGCCGGTGTCGGTGATGTCGTCGACCAGCTTGGCGGTCAGCAGCGACTCCAGCAGGCCCACGATCGCCATCGCGAACGAGTACGGCGCGATCGTGCGCAGCGTCTCCCAGCTGATCGGGAGGTCGGGGATGAAGATCTCCGGCAGCGAGTCGGGCATCTTGCCCTGGTCGCCGACGGTGGGCACGTCGATGCCGGCGAGCACGCAGACCAGCGTCACCACGACCACCCCGACCAGCGGCGCCGGCACGGCCTGGGTGATGCGTTCGAAGCCGAGGATCACCGCCAGCCCGAGCAGCACCAGCGGGTAGACCTGCCACGGCACGTCGACCACGTGGTCCACCTGGGAGAGCAGCACCAGGGTGGCCAGGGCGTTGAGGAAGCCGACCATCACCGAACGCGGGATGAACCGCATCAGCTTCGCCACCCCGGCGAGCGCCATCAGCACCTGGAAGATCCCGCCGAGCATGACGGTGGCCACCAGGTGGTCGTAGCCGTACTCCCGCATCACCGGTGCCACCACCACGCCGACCGCGGCAGTGGAGGCCGAGATCATCGCCGGGCGTCCGCCGAGGAAGGCGATCGAGAGGGCCATCACCACCGAGGTGAACAGGCCGACGCGCGGGTCGACGCCGACGATCACCGAGAACGCGATCGCCTCGGGGATCAGCGCCTGCGCCACCACCAGACCGGCCAGCGCCTCGGTGCGCAGCCGGCGGGGTGAGCGGAGTGCGGTGCGCACCGAGTTGTCGGTGTCGGGGGTCGGGCCGTGCAGGGTCGCGGGGGAGGGGGCGGTCACGGAGGTCCTTGCTGCTCGTTCAACTGACGAATCAGGTTAACGAGAACCCCGCCTCTGCAGGCAGTTCGCGGTGCCCGTCGCGGCTGTGGCGCGTGCCGGGCTGACCCGTCGACAGCCCC
>JAZQNT010000005.1:0-4217 GCA_045627505.1 Nocardioides sp. | reverse complement strand
CCTCTCTATTGTCTTCCTAAGACCGCTTGGCCTCCGACTTCCGCAGCATTGACGAATCAGCCCGGGCCGTCCGCCGGACGCAGCTCGGCGTGCAGAAGCGTCAGCAGCTCCTTGCCCGCCACGTCGAGGAACTGCTCCTGGTACTCATCACCCACCTGGAGGAGCGCCAGGTCGGTGAAGCCCGCGTCGGCGTACTGCTGGACCGCTGCCACCACGGGCTCCAGATCGGGACCGCACGGAATGACGTCGGCCACGTCGCTCGGACGGACTCGGGCACTGGCCTCCTCGAAGGCAAGGGGCCCGGGCAGTTCGGCGTTCACGTGCCACCCTGCCGCGGCCGACCATCGGAACTGGTCGTGCGCGATCCGCACCGCCTCACTCTCGTCGGGAGCCCAGCACACCGGCAGCTGGCCGACCTTCCGACCGTTCGGCTCCCCCCTCGCCTCGTCCCACGCCTGGACCAGGCCTGCGTCGGGCTGCACGGCAACCATGTCGTCGGCCACGCGGGCGAACCGTTCGACACCACGGGGCCCGGAGACGGCCACGCCGATCGGGACCCGGGCCTCGGGCAGGTCCCACAGCTGAGCGGCGTGCACCTGGAAGTACTCCCCGTCGAAGTTCACCGTCTCGCCGGCCAGGAGCGCGGAGATGACGACGATCGCCTCCTCCAGCAGGTCGTGCCGCACCGAGATGGTCGGCCACGCCCCGACCACGTGCTCATTGAGGTTCTCCCCCGACCCGAGCCCCAGGGAGAACCTGCCCTCACTGAGCACCCCGACGGTCGCGGCCTTCTGCGCGACCACGGCGGGGTGGTAGCGGCGGGTCGGGCAGGTCACGTACGTCATCAGGCCCACCCGGTGCGTCACCTGGGCCACCGCCCCCAGCACGCTCCAGGCGTAGGGCGAGTGTCCCTGGCTGGCCAGCCAGGGTGAGTAGTGGTCGCTCATCACCTCGAAGTCGAAACCTGCCTCTTCCGCCCGGGCGGCGTACCGGACCAGTTCACGCGGACCCGACTGCTCTGTCATCAACGTATATCCCAGCCTCATGGGCCACCGGTACCCAGAAGTGCCGCTCGCACGCTCGCACGCACGCACCGCGACCTGGCCGATGCCCGGGACTGGCTCGAGGGGACTGGACCGGCTCAGGGCCGCAGGGGCGGAAGCCCGCTCCCCCACCGCTGCGGGAGGCCGTCGACCACCGCTCCCAGAGCTTCCATACCGGAGTGGTGGGGCGCCCAGTCCAACTCCGCACGTGCCCGCTCGGTGGCCAGGAGCGGCACCCGCATCAGCGCGTCGAGCATCGTTCCGGGCACCCCGGCGGCCCGCACCGTCCACGCGGCGGCCAGGGCGCTGCGCGGCACCTGGGACGGCACCTGGACCGTGCGCGCCCCGAGCAGCTCCCCCAGCTCCGCGCGCCGCACCACGCCGTTGCCGGCCAGGTTGAAGGCACCCCGCACCGGAAGACGCACCATGGCCTCCACGGCCCGGCCCACGTCCCCCGCGTGCACCGCCTGCATCCGCAGGCCGGTGGGCACGGGCATCACCGGCAGCAGTCCGCGACGCAGGATCCCCGGGCGTGCCATCGGCCCCCCGAAGATGCGTCGTTGTTCGCTGGCCGAGGAGCGCTGGAAGACGAAGGCAGGCCGGACGCGCACCACCCGGGTATCGGGATTCGCGACCTCGAAACCGTCGAGCAGGCGCTCGACATAGGCCTTCTCCCGGCAGTAGTTGGCCGCGGAGGCGCCGTCGGTCTGCCAGCTCTCCTCCACCGGGTCGTCGTGGAACACCGGTGAGTACGCCGCCACCGAGGAGGCGCACACCACGGCTGGAACCCCAGCGTCACGGACCGCCTGCAGCACGCGACGAGTTCCGACCACGTTGGTCTCCCAGGTCTCCTCGGGACGATGCGTGGGCTGCATCTTCCAGGCCAGGTGCACCACCGCCGCCGCTCCGGTGAACAACGGGACGAGGTCGTCGTAGGACACGTCTGCGCTGCGCCACTCCACCGACGCCTGGTCGGCCGCGTGGGGCACCGGCGGCCGCCTCCGCGCCAGGGCGAGCAGCTCGCAGTCGCCCTTCGCCGAGACTTCCCGGAGCACCGCCGAGCCGATGTTGCCGGACGCACCCGTCACCACGATCCTGTTCATGGCGGAGGGGTACCCGAATCGGCCTCCACGACACGGCGCCGAACTACGACGCGCTGGCTCCTCCTTGGGGTCGGGCAGGCCGGAGCGCCGGCGCCCGGGCGCGCGCCTAGGCTGGGGACGTGCCCACCGCGCCCTCCCCCGAACCCCAGCACCGCACCCTCACCCCATCCCAGTTGCACACGCTCCAGCAGCACCGCGACGAGCTGGTGGTGCTCGACCTGCGCGGGGTGTCAGCGGAGGAGTTCCACGCCTCCCACCTTCCCGGTGCGCACCGGTTGGCCCCGACCGCGGAGGGGCTGCGAGCTGCCACCCTCACCCCGGGCCTGCTGACCGAGCTCCTGGACGGGCTCACCCTGCGGCCCACGGTCCGCGTCCTGGCCCACGGACGCACCGCGGGCCGGGCGGCGGGCCACCTCTGCTGGCTGCTGGAGCGCGCAGGCCATCCCCGCACCGCGCTGCTCGACGGTGGCTACGACGCGTGGTGGCGCCTCAACCTCCCGCTGGACCGGGACGAGGTGGCCGCGTCCGGACCGCAGGCCGACGGACTGGGTGAAGATGGAATGGGCGCCGGTGATCTGGCCGTCGGTGATCTGGGCGCCGGTGATCTGGGCGCCGGTGATCTGGGCGGGGACCCGGGTCCGATGACCGTGGAGGACGGCGCACATCTGGCCACGCTCCTCGATCGTGGGCAGGTGGTCGACGTCAGCAGCCGCACCCAGTTCCGGCGACGGTCCGCAGCGCAGCCAGCCGAGGGCGCCCCGACCAACCTGCCCGCCGTGACCCTCGCCGACCAGGCAGGAAGGCTCCGCTCGGTCGACGAAGTGCTGCACCTCCTGAGGCGTGCGCACGTCGACCCGTACCAGCCCTTCGCGGTGTGCGGCGCCGACCTGACCACCGCTGCGTGGGCCGCCTACGTCACCCGTCGGGCCGGGGCCCACGCGCTGCTGCACGTCACCGGGTGAGGGACCCCCTCGCTCAGGCCGCGCTGGCCAGCCCCAGCTTGGCAGCGAAGCCGAGGAACACGACCCCGGCCGTCGCTGTGGCGCCGGCCGACAACCGACGGCTCCGGCGGAACGCAGCGGCCACGCGATGCCCGAGCACGATCAGGGCGCTCAGGTAGAGCACGCTGGCCACCTGCACCAGCCCGCCCAGGAACAGGAACGACACCCATGGGTGGGGGTAGGCCGGGTCGACGAACTGGACGAAGAACGAGACGAAGAACAGGATCGCCTTGGGGTTCAGCAGCGACACCGCCAGAGCCCGTCGGTAGACGCTGCCCGCGGTCACCGCCGCCCTCGCCCTCTGGGTGCGGAGCTGGCCATCGTTCTCGACCTGCCCGCCCTGGCCGTGCTTGAGTCGCAGTGCGGTGGCGTGCACCGCACTCCCCCGCGCACGAACTGCCCGGAGCCCGGCCCGGACGAGGCCGAGTCCCACCCAGGCCAAGTAGCCAGCACCGAGGTACTTGACGATGCCGAAGACGAACTGGTGGCTCTGCAGCAGCGAGGCGACGCCGCCCACCGCCAGCGCCATCAGCACCGTGTCACCGGTCCAGACGCCGGCCGCGGCCGCGAATCCGCGACGCACGCCATCTCGGGACGCCGTGGCCAGCACGTACAGCGAGTTCGGCCCCGGAAGAAGGATGATCACCACAAGCCCCACGAGGTACGTGGGGAGGTCCAGCACGCCCAACACGTCCCCGATGCTGCCACGGCCTCCGTACGATCACCGCATGGACATTCGATCGCTCCCGGCCCGCCGTGCCGTGGGACTGGCCGCCGTCACCTTGCTCGCTCTCTCCAGCGCCGCCTGCGGGGTGGAACGGACCGAGAAGAAGGACGACGCGGAATCCAGCGCTGCCACCAGCCCCTCGCAGTCGGCCAGCTCTTCGCAGTCGGCCAGCCCCACCACCTGCACCTACACCCCGGACAGCTCCAGCCCACAGGCGAAGCTGCCGTCCGCCAAGGCACCTGCCGCCGGCGACGTCAAGGCCAGCATGGCATCGTCATCCACCACCGCCAGAGCCGTTCCGGGTTTGGACTTCTCCATCCCCTTCAGCTTGCGGTTCAGCCAG
>JAZQNT010000004.1:0-2774 GCA_045627505.1 Nocardioides sp. | reverse complement strand
TGTCGCGGTGGTTGAGCTTGCCGTCGAAGACGCGGACGTAGGTGATCACGCCGCGGTAGGTGTCGTAGACGGAGTCGAAGATCAGCGCGCGCGCCGGCGCGTCGGGGTCGCCGACGGGCGCGGGGGTCTGCTTGACGATCTCGTTGAGCAGCTCCTCGACGCCCACACCGCTCTTGGCCGAGACGCGCAGCACGTCCTCGGGCTCGCAGCCCACGAGACCGGCCAGCTCGGCGGCGTACTTCTCGGGGTTGGCGCTGGGCAGGTCGATCTTGTTGAGCACCGGGATGATGTGCAGGTCGGCGTTCATCGCCAGGTAGAGGTTCGCCAGCGTCTGCGCCTCGATGCCCTGCGCAGCGTCCACCAGCAGGATCGCGGCCTCGCACGCCTCGAGGGAGCGGGACACCTCGTAGGTGAAGTCGACGTGCCCGGGGGTGTCGATCATGTTGAGGACGTAGGTGCCGGCCTCGGCGCCGTGCGCCTCGGCTGCCTCGTCGGTGATCGTCCACGGCATTCGCACGGCCTGGGACTTGATGGTGATGCCACGCTCGCGCTCGATGTCCATGCGGTCGAGGTACTGGGCGCGCGCCTCACGCTGGCCGACGACGCCGGTCAGCTGCAGCATGCGGTCCGCCAACGTCGACTTGCCGTGGTCGATGTGGGCGATGATGCAGAAGTTGCGGATGATCGACGCGGGGGTCGAACCGGGCTTCGGCGCGGGGTTCGGGCTCATCTGCTGCTTTCTCACAGTCCACGAAGGGACGGACACGGACGGACCCACCCAGTCTCCCACGCGCGTGCACCCTGACGAAACGGCACCGGCAGCGGCACAGCCCCCGGCAGGTCGCCACCGAACCCGGGCGCCGACACGGCAGGATGAGTCGGTGCCCATGCCAGCGCTCCCCCCTCCCCCGTACCCGGTGCCGCCACTGGACAGCGCTCGACGCCTCGAGTGGGCCCACCTGCCCCCCATGCTCCGGGCTGACATCGAGGCCAGGTGCGGTGCGCCGGTGCTCGGCGCCGAATCGATCGAGGCCGGGTTCACCCCCGGCATGGCCGCGATCCTGACCTGCGCCGACGCCTCGCAGCACTTCGTCAAGGCAGCCTCCAAACGGGCCCAGCCTGCCTTCGCCGCGTCCTACTCCGAGGAGCTCCGGCACCTGCGCACCCTGCCCCGGCAGGTACCCGCGCCGGGCCTGCTGTGGGCCGAGGAGGACGACGAGTGGGTGGTCTTCTCCACCGAGCTCGTCGACGCCCCGCCCGTCGCGCGACCGTGGAGCCGGGACGACCTCGACGCCTGCCTGGATGCGCTGGCCGTGCTGGCCGAGCGCTGCACCCCCGCGCCGGGGTCGATGACGCTCCGTTCGTTCGTGGCCGAGACCGCGGACTGGCCGCGCGCCTGGCAGGGGCTGACCCCGCCGACCCACGTCGAGCGCCGGGACGAGGCCGTGGAGCTGGCCCGGCGCGCTGGCGAACTCCTGCTCGGCGAGACCCTCGTCCACGGCGACCTCCGGGCTGACAACGCGCTGGTCACCCCCGAGGGCGCGGCCACCTTCTGCGACTGGACCTGGCCTGCCGTCGGTCCCGCCTGGCTCGACTCCTTCACCCTGTTGGCTGCGGCGTACGGAGACGGGTTCGACGTGGAGACGGTGATCGCCGAGCGCCCCCTGCTTCACGAGGCCCCCTCGGAGGCCGTCGATTCGCTCCTCGCCCTGTTGGCGGGGTATTTTCTCCGGGCAGGGTGTGGGTCGGTTCCACCGAACTCACCGCACGTGCGTGACCACCAGTACTGGACGGGAACGGTCTGCTGGCTCTGGCTGGCCGATCGCCGCGGGTGGTGACAACCGGCGTTGCTCATGCTCCGAGTCATTCGGAGCGAGTGCGAACCCCGCTGGCAAGGCCCGGAGAACCGGGCACTCACCTTCCAGACCAAGAGGTATGACTCATGGCGAACATCAAGTCGCAGATCAAGCGCAACAAGCAGGCCATCAAGGCCCAGGAGCGCAACAAGGCCGTCAAGTCCGGCCTGAAGACCGCCATCCGCAAGTTCAAGGCCGCCGCCGAGGCTGGCGACAAGGACGCCGCGATCGCCCTGGCCCGCGAGGCCACCAAGAAGCTCGACAAGGCTGCTTCGAAGGGTGTCATCCACAAGAACCAGGCTGCGAACCGCAAGTCGTCGATCGCCAAGAAGGCTGCCGCTCTCTGAGCCGGCTCTCTGGTCACCGAAGGGGCCGTACCCCTCAGGGGTGCGGCGCCTTCGCCATTTCATGCTCAAACTCAGGGTGCGTCACTGCACTGCTGCGTCACTGCACTGCGCCCGCTCAGCGCCCCTGGGCTGCGGGTGCGGGTCAGCGACCGCCGGCCCGGCGCAGGTCGGCGAGCGTCAGCACGAGCCGTTCCAAGGTGTAGTTGGCGTCGTACGCGGCGCCCTTGATGTCGGCGTCGGCCCGGGCCACGGCCCGCAGCGCCGCGGAGATGCCCTCGTCGTCCCACCCCCGTGCCTGGGCGCGGATGGACTTCACCTTCCACGGAGGCACCCCCAGGTCCCGAGCCAGGTCGGCGTCGCGGCCGCCACGGGTGGAACTGCCGAGGAACTTCGCGACCGCGCGCACCGCACCCGCCACCGCGGAGGTGACGAGGACACCGGGGGTACCGCCGTCGAGGGCCCAGCGCAGTCCCTCCTACGCCTGGTCCCTCTGCCCGGACATCCCCGCGTCGCCCACCGCGAACGACTTGGCCTCGGCCCGCCCACCGAAGTAGCGCTTCACCACCTCGAC
>JAZQNT010000003.1:0-6734 GCA_045627505.1 Nocardioides sp. | reverse complement strand
TCTTGGCAGGAGAGGTCCGAGGCGGCCGCCGCGGGGAGTCCCCCCCCGGACGGCGCCCGCCTGCTGACGGCGGAGAACCCGACTTCCCCATCAGGTCTCGCCGTCTTCACCGAACCGCTCGCTCGAGCAGGTTCGGTGGTTCTGGTGGCCCGCCCGGACGCCCTCCGGATCGACGCGGTGGCCGCCCAGGAGCGGGCGACCAGCGTCCTGGTCACCCTCCCCTGATGCCCCGCTCGGCTCCGACGGTCTTCCCCGTCCGGGCCGGGCCACACATCCTCACCGGTCAACCGGCCAGGTCGTACACCCCCAGTCCGCGTCCCAGGTAGCGGCGCGAGCCGATGCCGGAGGTGGTGTTCTCGAACACGAACAGGCGTCCGGTGGCGCGCTCCCGGACCACCAGGTCCGTGGTGCCCTTGGCCAGGCGGACGTCGCTCACCGAGATCTTCCAGTCGTACTGGGTGGCGTCGTAGGCCGAGGCGGTCTTCAGGCGGGCCAGCGGAGCCTTGAAGCCGGGCGCCGGGATCCCGGGCGAGAGCTTGGCCAGTCCGTTGCCCGGGAAGACCGTGGTCACGCCGCCCTGGACACCCAGGAGGTCGGGGTGGCCGTCACGGGTGACGTCGCCGATTGCCTGGAGGTTGGTCACGCCGCCGAAACCGGTACCGATGGTGACCGACTTCGAGAGGCCGCCCATCCCGTCGCCGGTGCGGACGATCAGCTCGCCGTTCTGGCGGATCGCCATCACGTCGCCCTTGCCGTCACGGTTCCAGTCGCCGGCGTTGAGGATTGCCTTGGCGGTGGGCATGTTGATCTTGAGGCTGATCGGGGCGCCGATCTCGAACTTGCCGCTGTTCTTCAGCAGCACGACCTTCTTGGCACTGCGGGCCAGGACGTCGGGCCTCGAGTCACCGGTGAGGTCGGCGATGCTCAGCGCCGTGATGCTCTTGTTCTTGGCGATCGGGCCGAGTGCCGGCTCGAAGGTGCCGTTGCCCAGACCGGGCAGGACCCAGACGTTGCCGTCGGTGTTGCGGAAGACGATGTCCTGCTTGCCGTCGGCGTCGAAGTCGGTCCCGCCGACGAAGTCGCGGAGGTTGGTCCAGCTGCCGGCCAGGTTGACCGGTCGGGCGTAGGTTCGCTTGCCGGTGCTGCGGATCAGCAGCGCCTTGCCGCTGCCCTTGCGGCGGGCGACGAAGTCGGGGTATCCGTCACCGGTGACGTCACCCACGCCGGTGATCGAGGACAGGGTCTTCCAGGTGACGTTGAGCTTGACCGTGAGGAACTTGCCGCTCTTGGTGCGCAGCAGGGCGACGCCGTTGCCGGCCTTGTCGCGGCCCACGAGGTCGTTGCGCCCGTCCCGGTTGACGTCACCGGCCGGGGTCAGGAGCGAGTACTTCTTGGCCCCCTTGTGGCTGGTGCTGCCGCTGTTGGAGAAGGTGCCCTTGCCGGTGCCGCGGCGGACCTTGGCACTGCCGTCCTTCGCGATGGTGACCAGGTCTGCCTTGCCGTCGCCGGTGAGGTCGGGCGAGACGAAGACCCGGGTCTTGGTCGACATGCTCTTGTAGACGGTGCTCGGGGCTGTCAGCTCGGAGAGGCCACCGGTGGGGATCACCATGAGCTTCTTGTCCGAGGCGCGGCGCACCAGGACGTCGGGGTGGGCTGTGCCGATCAGGTTGGACTGCAGCACGGGAGCGGTGAACGTCTCCTGCGGCTCCGGAGCGGGCTCCTGCCCCGGCTCCGCGGCGACCGGGGGCTCGGCCGGGCTGCTCGCCTTGCCCTGCAGTGCGGCGGCGCGGGTCCGGATGTCACCGAGGCGCGCGTACAGGTTCTTCCCCGGGCACGCGGTGCTCGCGGCGTCCCGGTGACCGTTGATCGCCCGGAACGTGCCCTTGCCGACCTTGCGGTTGGTCGCGGTGGCCGAGATCCCGTGCATGCCGAGCTTCCAGGCCATCACCTGGCCGTAGGCGGTGATCATCGCCTCGGACGGCGTCCCGGTCTCGAAGTTGCCGATGGCCGACATCGCGAACGAGTAGCTGTTGTAGTTCAGCGTGTGGGCACCGACGACCGCCTTGTCGACGCCACCGTGGCGGCCCTCCCAGATTCGACCGAACCGGTCGACCAGGAAGTTGTAGCCGATGTCGCTCCACCCGCGGGACTTCACGTGGTAGGCGTAGATGCTGCGAATGATCCCGGGCACCTCGGCGGCGGTGTAGTTGTTGGCGTTCACCGTGTGGTGCACGAAACCGGCGGCGATGGTGCCGTAGCTGGGCTTGCCCTGCTCCCGAATCTTCTCGTCGGCACCCCACTGGGCGCGTGAGTAGATCGTCGGCTTGGCCGCGGCCACCGAGTTCGAGCGGAGCTCGATGTCTCCCGCCGAGGTGGGGACGCTGGCCTGCTCGGCCTCGGCCGCGGCGGCGTCGCGCGCCCGGGTGACGGCGGCGTCGTCGGTGGTCGTGATCGCCGGAGCCTCCTGACGGGTCTCCACTGCGCCCGGGTCGACGACCGCGAGCTGGAGGTCGTCGGGGAGGGTGCCGTCACCCTCCGCCCGCACCTCGACCGCGTCGACGTCGCCGATCACGACGGGCTCGGTGCCCGGGCGCGAGGTGTCCGCGTCGGGGGTGCCCGGGTCGGGGGCGTGCTCGTCGGAGTAGGGCATCTGGGTCCACTCGGACCACTCGTCGCCGCTGCGCGTACGCACCTGCACGGCGATCTCGTCGGGCTTCACGGTCGCCTCGGGCGACCAGGTGACGCCGACGGCGCCGTACCCGCGGACCGAAGTGGTGACGTCAGCCGCGACGACGTCGTCGGAGTCCAGGCCGTGGCCGTGCCCCTCGGCGTGGTCGTGACCGTGCTCGTCGGCGTGCGCGTCGGCGCGAGGGGCCTCCGACGGGGTCGCGCTCTCGGTGAGGGCGTGCTCGGTGACCTCCGGCTCGACGGACTCCACCGGGACCGCCGCGGCCGTCACCGCGAGGGGAGTGGTGGATCCGGAGTCGGGGACCGAAGCCACGACGTCGATGGACAGGACGTTCGCCGCGGGGGCGAGAAGTGCCACCACGACACCCACGGCCAGCGACTGCTGGCAGGTGGTGACGAAGCGGGTCTTGGTGATCTGCATGTGGTTACTCCAGAGCGGGGGAAGGTCACTCGGATCCCCAGTTTCACATCAGTAACACCAGTCACGGAAGGGTTCGTGAGTAACTACAACGATGTAATTTCCACTCGACACGCCGACAACCGTGTAATTCACCTGTTTTGACGAGAGCAGAATCACCGCTGCGGACGTGGAACGCCAATCGGCGCGCCGTGCACTGCTCCACCCGGCGCATGCCCGCCCAGATCCGCGCCCAGATCCGCGCCCCCGATGCGTGCCGGGAAATGCAGGTGGGGCCGGCGCCCCGACAGCTGTCGGAACACCGGCCCCACCCATCGGCCCCACCGGGACCACCGGGACCAGCCCACCCAGGAGGGTGGTCAGACGTCCTCGTCGAGCGAGCTCTCCGCGATCCTGGCGGCGGCCGCGGCCACCGATCCCTGCTTCGCGGTGTCCCCCTTCGCGGGGGCTTCGTCGTAGTGCAGGAAGTTGATCCCCTCGTCCACTCCCCCGTCGAAGGTCAGCCGCCCCTTCTCCAGGACCAGCACGCGGGTACACAGGTCGCGCACGGCGCCGGCCGAGTGGGAGACGTAGAAGATGGTGGTGCCCGAGTTCTTGATCTCGTCCATCTTCTTCTTGCACTTGCGCTTGAACGGGCGGTCCCCCACCGCCAGCGCCTCGTCGGCGATGAAGATGTCGGAGTCGACGTGGATCGCCACGGCGAACCCGAGGCGGGCCTTCATGCCCGAGGAGTAGTAGGTCACCGGGGTCTCGAGGAACTTGCCCAGCGAGGCGAACTCGACGATGTCGTCGAACTTGCGCCGGGTCTCCGCCTCGCTCATGCCCAGGATGGCGGCCTGCAACCAGAGGTTCTCCCGACCGGTGAGCTGGGGGTCGAACCCGGCGCCGGTGGCGATCAGCCCCGCGATCCGGCCACGGGTCAGCACCTCCCCGGCGTCCGGACGCATCACGCCGGAGACCAGCTTGAGCAGGGTCGACTTGCCCGACCCGTTGAGTCCCATGAGACCGATGGCCTCACCCTGCTCGACGGTGAACGAGACGTCGTCGACGGCGTTGAACAGGTCGTGGGTCCGCTGACCCTTGACCCGGGCGATCGCCATCTGCTTGAGCGAGCGGTGGTACTGCATCCGGAACGTCTTGGTGGCGTTGCGCACCTCGATGAAGTTGGCCATCAGAGTCGCTCCACCACTCGTGCCTCGTACTTCTTGAACCACAGGGTCGACAGCACCAGCAGGACCAGGCTCACCACCAGCATCACCCCGCCGCGCATCCACAGGTCGTCGGGCAGGTGCCGCGCCGCGAAGTCGGCCGGGTCATCGGTCGAGCCGGTCCAGAAGCAGCGCTGCATCAGCAGCACGGCCTCGGCCACCGGGTTGAGCAGGTAGATCCGGGCGACGTTCTCGCCCATCGTCTGCACGAACGTGAACGGGTAGATCATCGGCACGCTGAAGGTGACGAGCATCGTCAACGTCCCGATGAGCTTGCCGAAGTCGCGCATGAACACGTTGAGGATGCTGAAGAACATCGCCAGCGCCAGCCCCAGGGGCAGGACGATGGCGAAGGCCAGCAGGCCGGCGGCCAGTCCCACCCAGTCGGGACGCCACCCGATCATCAGGTCGATCACCACGAGGATGACCAGCATCGGGAACGTGTGGTACAGCGCCACGGTGGTCTTCGCCACCGGGAACAACGCCTTGGGCATCGGCAGCTTGGCGAGCAGCCGCCGGTTGCGCACCAGCGACTGCGTCCCGCCGCTGAACGACTCGGTGAACAGGTGGACCATCACCATGCCGCACACCATGTGGATCGCGAAGTTGGGCAGGTCCTCGCCGCCGCGCGCCATCATCACCTGGAACAGGAAGTAGTAGATGGCGAACCGGATGCCCGGCTGCACGTAGCTCCACAACCACCCCAGGAGCGTGCCCTGGTAGCTGGACTTGATGCTGTTGCGGACCAGGGTCTTCAACAGGTAGCGCTGCCGGAAGACCTCCACCAGCCCGCCCCCCGGCGCCGGGGGCGCCAGGGGCGGGAGCTGCGACTCGTCGGTGGCGGTGAAGTTCATCAGGACTCCGAGGCAACCGCGTCGGCGTCCTCGGTCCAAGGACGGAAGGTCTGCTCCCACGCCTCGGGCGAGGTGATGTCACCCAGGGCCTGGCGGTACTCCTGGGCCAGGCGCGGCCACTCCTTGCGCAGGCGCAGGTGGATGTCCACGGTGCGCTTGAGCAGCTCGTTGAACCGCTCCGGGTCGCGCTGGTAGAGCGCGGCGGAGGTGCCGTCGGGCATCGAGACGATGGCCGAGTCGTACTTGGTCAGGCGGTACCACTGCGAGTCCATCGCCGGCAGCTCGGCCTCGGGGTTCTGCCGCGAGGTCGGGCGCACCGGCATCAGCTGGCGAATCGGCGCCTTGAGCGCAGCCAGCTTCGTGGACAGCCCGGTGGGCACGCCGGTGTCGTCCTTGCCCTTGCGCGGCGGCTTGTGCCGGCGCACCGGGGGGAAGGCGTCCGGGTCGGCCTGCAGCTGCGCGTCGCTGAACGGCTTGACGAACTCGCGGATCTCCTTGAGCTTCGTCGGCAGGTCGCCGTGCAGGGCGTACGGGCCCGCGAGGACGTCCTCGAGCGCCTTGTGCCGCAGCTCCACGGTCGAGTACTGCATCGAGACCAGGTGCTTGACCTGGTGGTTGAAGGACTCGGTGACCATGCGTCCACCCTTGGGGTAGGACGAGTGCAGCAGCGCGGCGACGAAGCGGTTGCGCTGGTGGAAGTAGGACTGCCAGTCCAGTCCGTCGTTCTTGTCGGTCCACGGCACGTGCCACACCGCGGCGCCGGGGAACGAGACCGTCGGGTAGCCGGCCTGCTTGGCCCGCAGACCGTACTCGGAGTCGTCCCACTTGATGAAGACGGGCAGCGAGAGACCGATCTCCTCGATCACGCTGCGCGGGATCAGGCACATGAACCAGCCGTTGAAGTCGACGTCCACGCGCTTGTGCAGCCAACGCGTCGAGCGCAGGTTGCGGGCGCCGAAGTCCCAGTCGCCGAAGACGCCCGGAGCCGACTCCCACCAGAAGCGCCAGGGCTGGACGATCTCGCCGAAGGAGTGCAGGCGGGCGCGGGAGTAGATCGAGAACATGTGACCGCCCACAATCGTGGGACGGCGGGCCAGGTCACCGAAGGTGATGGCGCGGATGATGCCCTCGGGCTCGCAGATCACGTCGTCGTCGAGGCACATGAAGTACGTCGCCGTGCCCTTGCGCACCGACTCGAGCTGGCCGCGGGCGTAACCGCCGGAGCCGCCGAGGTTGCCCTGCTCGATGACGCGGAGCTGGTCGCCGAGCGCCTCCTGGGCGCGCGGGAAGTCCTCGTCCTCGGTGACCAGCTTGGTGCCCTGCTCCATGACGAGCACCTCGTCGAGGTAGGGGCGCAGGTCGGGGTCCTCCCCGATCTGGACGATCAGGTCGGCGCAGAAGTCGGGGCGGTTCATCGTGGTGATGCCGATGTCGACGGTGCCGTGCTCGGCGCGGTCGGCGGGGACCTCGGCGGTCCACTCGGCGGACTCGACGACGACGTCGCCCTCACCGGCGACGACGTCGTGCCAGTACCAGCCGCCGTCGACGAAGGGCTTCAGCGGCAGC
>JAZQNT010000002.1:0-5550 GCA_045627505.1 Nocardioides sp. | reverse complement strand
ACCGAGTCCGGCGTGGCCTCCGCCGGTGTCCCGACCACACCTCCCGCCACCTCCTCCGGCGACGGGCTGGCCGGAGACCCGGTTGGTGCTGATGAGGTGGCGGGCGCGGCGGGACCGGCCGGCGAGGACACGGATGGTTCGTCGTCGCCGGACCAGCAGGAGGACGACCCCGACGGCATCCCCACACCTGATGAGGACACAGCGCCCGAGGCGCTCGACGGCGACCCATCGGGCGGGACCGAGCACGCGGCCAGCGTCCCGGCGGGCGCCGTCCCCGGAGCGGAGACGGACGATTCGGCCGAGCGGATGCCGTGGGCGTTCGACCGGTGAGCCGCATCCGGCGCGCCAGCACCAACACGCCGCAGCTCGGCGCGCGCAACCGTCGGCCCAGTCGTCTGCCCAGTCGTCGGCTGGGCCGTCTGCTGGCTCAGCAGTCCGGGTTGAGGGCGGGACGCTGCTCCGTGACCACCCAGGCGTCGTCCTTGCGGACCAGCGTGAGCACGTTCAGGGTGCGGGGAGCAGGGGAACTGTTGGGGACGCGCTTGCCTGCCGCGTCCACCACGCGGACCGATGAGTTGTCCACGCAGGCGCGGACGACGAGCGAGGAGTCGCCGACCCGTCGGACCACTTGCTCGTCGAGCACCTTCGGCGTTCCCCTGACCTGCCAGCCGTTGTCCTCGTACTCGGCAGCGGTGTTGCGCAGCTCGGCGAGGGCAGCACCGGTCACCCCGGTGGGCTCCGTCGCGCGGGCGGGGTCCGTCGGGTCGTCCCCGGCCTTCGGGGCCGGTTTCCTGTCGCGCTTGGGCGTGGGGGAGGGCGTGGACAGGGTCTTGGTGACCCCGACGAAGTACGTGCGCGCGCCCTCGGTCACCTGGGCACGCTCGGAGGCGGGCAGGGAGACGAGGTCCTTTCCCAGCGGTTTCCCCTTGCCCGGGGCGGCCACGTCGTCCTCGGGAGCGGGGGTCGTGGTCCCGGTGGCGGCTGGCGGAGCAGGGTCGGGGTCGGACGCCCGCGGGGTGGAGTCGTCGGAGTCCGAGCAGCTGGTCAGCAGCAGTGCGGGGACCAGGACCGCGGCGGCCGCCACCGCTGCGGCGCCGGTCCGGCTGGCGGCGCTGGGCTGGCTGGCCGTTCTGGGCAGGACGGACATGGGAACCCCCCGGTTTCCTGGACTCGCGACGGCGACCGGGGACCTCGCTCGACCACCGGCGCACCCATGCTAGGGGCAGGGAAGAGGCAGGTCAGTCGAGTGGGCAACAGCGGAACACCTCCTGTCACGGAGCTCGGTCGGGCCGCTCGCGGCGGCGCGCTCACCTTCGTCGGGGCTGCGTCCAGCAGCGCGCTGGGCTTCCTCTTCAGCCTGCTGCTCGCCCGTCTGCTCGGTCCCGCCGACGCGGGTGTGGTGCTGCAGGCCGTGGCGATCATCGCGATCGGCGCCAGCATCGGGCGCCTGGGCGCCGACACCACCGCGGTGTGGCTGCTGCCACGCCTGCGCACGGAGTCGCCGGGTGAGGTGCGCCCGGCGGTGGCGCTGCTCCTGCTGGTGGCCTGCGCGGGCTCGGTGGCCGTGCTGCTGGCGTGGTTCGGGGTGCTGCGGTGGGTCTGGCCCACCGACCAGGGGGCCGGGGAAGTGGTGCACGCCGTCGACCTGGTGATGTCCTGCCTCCCGGCCGTGGTGCTGATGGCCGTGGCGCTGGCCTGCACCCGCGCGTTCGGACAGATCGCCGCCTTCAACCTGGTGGACAACCTGACGGTCCCCGCCCTGCGACCCCTGGGGCTGGTGACGGTCCACCTCGCTGGCGGGGGCGCGGCCATGGCGGCCCTCGCGTGGGGCGCGCCGGCCTGGCTGGGCCTGGTCCTGGCGGGCGTGGTGCTGGCGTCGTGCCTGCGCTCGCTCGCCTCCTCCGACGCGACGTCGGCCGAGGTCCGTCCCCGGGACCTGTTGCGGAGCGACCTCGCGCGACGGATCCGGGCCTACGCGGGACCACGTGCCTTCGCCCAGGCGATGGAGCAGTCGACCATCTGGCTCGACGTCCTCCTGGTCGGCGTGATCGCCGGGTCGGCGGCTGCGGGCGTCTACGGCTCGGCCGCCCGGTTCGTGGCCGCCGGGCTGGTGGTGGCGACCGCGCTGAGGATCGTGGTCGCGCCGAGGTTCAGCGCCCTGCTGGCCGCGGGTCGGGTGGCGGAGGTGGGGGAGGTCTACCGGGTGACGGCGCGCTGGATCCTGCTGTTCGGCGCCCCCGTGTACCTGACCCTCGCCGTCTTCGCGCCGACCATCCTGGGCTGGCTCGGTGAAGGCTTCGGTGACGGCCGTGCGGCGTTGGTCGTGCTGTGCATGGGCTCAGTGGTCGTGCTCACGGCGGGCAACGTCCAGTCCCTGCTGCTCATGTCCGGCGGCAGCATGGCGGCCGCCGTGAACAAGGCGGTCGTGCTGGTGGTCAACTGCGCCGGCAACCTGCTGCTCGTGCCGGTCTGGGGGATCACGGCGGCCGCCGCGGTCTGGGCGGTGAGCATGGTGCTGGACACCGCGATGGCCTCGGCCCAGGTGCGGCGAGCCACCGGGGTGGCGCTGTCCTGGTCCACGGTCGGGCGGGTCGGCGTCGGGGTGCTGGTCGCGGTCGGGGGACCGCTGGCCCTCACTGCCGTGGTCCTGGGACAGGGGACGGCCGCGCTGGCGGTGGGCGTCCTGGCGGGTGGGGTCGGACTGCTGGTGCTCTGCGTGCTCGAGCGGCGGCTGCTGCGCCTGGGGGAGCTGCGTGCCCTGCGCCGTTGAGGTGGTGCGGAAGGACGTACCTCATTGAGGGGAAGTGAACTCGGCTCACCACGCTGGTCCTGACCCGGCTCCTAGAGTCCCGGCCATGCCTGCACTTGCCCCCGTCCTCACCCAGGTCAAGGACCGCTCACCGCGCTGGGTCAAGGACGTCGCCAACGTCTCCACCCGAGCCGCGGCTCTCGCCACGGTCGGGAGCAGGGTGGGGCCGGACTACCTGGTCACCGGCACCAAGCGGGGCGGCACGACGTCTTTGTTCAACTACCTGCTGATGCATCCCGGGGTGCTGGGCCTCTTCCCCGAGAGCAGGGGGAAGAAGAGCACCGACTGGTTCTTCGCGGACCGCACGCAGTCCTTGGCCTGGTACCGCTCGCACTTCCACACCGAGCGGGAGCGGGCCCGGCTGCAGCGCCGCCTGGGGTACGCACCGGTGGGTGGGGAGGCGTCCCCCTACTACATGTGGGACCCGAGGATCGCGGGCAAGGTGCGCGAGCACTTCCCCGACGTCCGGACGCTGGTGCTGCTGCGCGACCCGGTGGAGCGGGCCTGGTCGCACTACCAGGAGCGCACCAGCAACGGGGTGGAGCCGCTGGGCTTCGCCGAGGCGCTGGAGGCCGAACCTTCCCGGCTGGAGGGTGAGCTGGAGCGGATGGCGGCCGACCCGACGTTCCACTCGACGGCCCACGACTGGTACTCGTACCGCTCGCGCGGGCTCTACCTGCCCCAGCTCCGCAACTGGCTGCAGCACTTCCCGCAGGAGCAGGTCCTGGTGCTGCGCAGCGAGGACATGTACGCCGACGTGCAGGGAGTCTTCGACCAGGTGTCCGACTTCCTGGGCCTGGCGCGGGTGACGTTGCCGACGACCCGCACGTTCAACGCCTCACCCCGCAAGTCCTCGGTCCCCGAGCCGGTGCGGCGTGAGCTCGCCCGTTTCTACGCGCCGCACAACGCCGAGCTCGAGACGTTCCTGGGCCGCGACCTCCACTGGACGCAGCCCGCGGACCTCTGAACCCCGGGCACTCGGCGCGGTGGAGGGGCGCGGTGGAGGGGCGCGGTGGTCAGGGGCGCCTGAGCAGCCGGGCTGCCTCGAGGCTGAGCTCGCTGAGCCGGGTCCGCGAGATCCAGACCGGCTCCCAGGCCCCGTGGCGCCGGGCCAGCGTGGCCGCCCGCTCGACCGCGGTGAGCACGTAGACGGCTGCCACCAGCGCACGCACCGACCCGGCGACCCCCGCCGCGTCCAGGTGTGGGCGGGCGGCGGCGAGGCAGTCGACCAGGCTCAGGTCGGCCTGGCCACCGGTTTCCCGGCGCACGCTGAACTCCCAGTGCAGGGCGTCCAGCCCTGCCACCACGTCCTGCTCCGAGGACTCCCAGTCCCAGGCCCACAGCTGACCGTCGGCGCCCCGGGCACAGTTCCACGGCGTCAGGTCCCCGTGCCACCGGGCCTGGATCGGCACCGTGCGCGGGTCGTTCTCCACCAGGTCCAGCAGCGCCACGGCGTGGTGGAGCATCCGTCCCTCGTCCCCGGCGCCGGCCCCAGCGTCCCGGTGGGTCTTCGCCAGGGCGCGCAGGCGTGTTCCCGCTGCGCTCAGCTGTGCGGTCTCACCGGCCTCCCCGGTGCGTACGACCGGGCACAGGGCGAAGAGTTCGGCGGGGGACGGCGCGGGCTGCTGCCCCCGCACTCCGCGCACGTCCAGGGGTAGCGGCTCGACCACCGCCACCGGACGGCCGCCCTGCATGAACGAGGCCAACAGTCGGGGGGCGCGCATCGGGGCCGGCCGCCCGCCGACGACGCCGAGCGCCTCGGTCTCGGTCCGCACATACTCGTCGGCGGTGGCGTTCCAACCCAGCTTGGCGTGACCCACCACCTCACCGTGCTGGTCCAGCAGCTGCAGCGTGGCCTTCCGGTTGGCCCCGGTGCGGACCCCGAACGCCGCGTGCAGCGGGCCCCGGCCGAGCTCCTCGGCCAGGCGTGCGAGGGGGAGCGGGGGCGCTTCCGGACGGGTCCGGACCACCAACCGTCGACGTGAGAGCGGTGCCGGCGTCGAGGCCACCACGCCGAGGGCGGCACGGGCCAGGTTGGTCGCGGGCCGCCGGAGGCCGCGGTGCGCCGTGAGTGCGGCGCGCTGGACCGCGGCACCAGCCACCGGCACCAGCAGCCGGGGCTGGCTGGCCCCGGGCAGCAACCAGTACTGCTCCGCCACCGTCCACCCAGGTCGAGGAGCACCGGGACGGGAGGTCACGTCGACCCGGACCGAGGTGCCCGCCCCGGGGGCCCACAACTGATCGACCAGCGTCTCGAGTGCCTTCACGCGGCACACCGTAGCCATCCGCCGCGGGGCTGTGGACGCAACGGATGAGGCATACCGGATATCTGGGAACTTGCTGTTCAGGGCGAAGAACAGGGCGTGGGGGCGCCCTAGGGTCCTTGACGTCCGCCGGGCCGTCTGCCCTGGTGGCCCGACGCGTGTTCCACCACGACGTCGTCTCGTCCACGGGGGTCCATGATGTTCTCTGCGTTCTCCACGCCTGCGTTCTCCACGCCTGCGTTGTCCATGAAGGGCGCGCTGGTCGGCGTCGCGTCGTTCGTGCTTCCGGTCTCACTGCTTTCGGTCTCACTGCTCCCGGCGCTCACCGTCGTGTCCGCGTCGGCCGCCACGGTGCCCGCCGAGCAGCTGGGCACCTCGGCCAGCACCGCGGCCGGATCGTGCTGGGAGATCAAGCAGAGGCGCTCGTCGGCCCCGAGCGGCACCTACTGGCTCCAGACCCCGGCGATGGCGGCCCCG
>JAZQNT010000001.1:0-4170 GCA_045627505.1 Nocardioides sp. | reverse complement strand
GGAGGCGTTGACACCGCCCATGAGCAGGATCGCGACACCGCTCCACGCCGCCCCGTGGAGAGCCCCGAGCCGGCCGCGCAGGACGAGCACCAGCGGCAGGACGACCCACGGGAGCATCGCGCTGGGGTGGATCTCCCCGGTCAGGGCGCCGGAGAGCCCCAGGAGGCGTGGCGAGAGCGCGAAGGCCAGACCAGCGAGCAGCGGGAGGAAGGGACGCGCCAGGTCGTGGTCGATGGCCCGGAACAGTCGGCGGGCCCCCTCGTAGGCCACGACCAGGAGCACCCCGGACCACAGGCGCTGGACCACCCACTCGGGCAGCCCCACGACGTCACCGATCCAGAAGAAGAGTCCGTGCGGGAACAGGTAGCCGTACGCCTGGTTCTGCATCTCCCCCATCGCGCTCTCTGGATTCCACGCCTGGAGCGTGCGCAGGAGGAAGTTGCCCGGGTCGACGGACAGGTCGAGCTTCGTGTCGAAGGTGGTCTCACCGAGGCGCTGGAAGAAGGAGAACGCCATCAGCAGCACGATCACCAGTGCGTTCGCCCACCACGGTTCGGACCGGGATGTGCCGCGCCCGGCAGGGGGCTCGGTGGAGGCGTCGGTGGCGCTGCCGGCCGGTGCCGACGAGGTCGCGACCCACACGTTGAACCTCCACTTGCCAAATACTGACCGAGTAGTAACCTCGGGCACCTTACCCGCACCACAACGCCACTTCGAGGGGTACCAGCAATGTCCCAAGCAGATGTTCCGCCAGCCCCGGGAAGTGCCTCACGGGCGCCCGATTCACGAGGGTCGGCCTCATTCGAGGACGCATGGACGGCAGTCCAGGACGTCGTTGGCTGGCTGAAGGAAGGCCAGGCCCGCATCTTGTGGGACGAGGCCTCCGCACTGGGCAAGGACGCGGTGGTGCTGGAGATCGGCAGCCACCAGGGCCGGTCGACGGTCATCCTGGGCGAAGCGGTCCGTCCGATGGGCGGCACCGTGATCGCGGTGGACCCGTTCGTGGAGGGGAGACTCTTCGGCGGCCTCTCCACCAAGGACAAGTTCGAGCGCAACATTGCCGCCAACGACCTGACCAGCGTGGTGGAGCTGGTGCAGGACTACAGCACGAAGCTGCGCCCGGGATGGTCGCGGAGCTTCGACATGCTCTACATCGACGGCAAGCACGACTACTGGACACTCTCGGACGACCTGCGCTGGAGCGTGCACCTGCCCGAGGGCGGAGCCGTGGTCATCCACGACTGCTTCTCCTCGATCGGCGTCACCCTGGGCATCCTGCGGCACGTGCTGTTCTCCGACCGGATCGTCTACGAGCGCCGCAGCGACTCCCAGGCGCTGTTCCGCGTCGGACGGCCCACCGCCGCGGACCGGATCCGGATCCTCGCCGAGATGCCATGGTGGATCCGCAACGTGTTCCTCAAGGTGCTGCTGCGGCTCAAGCTGCGCAAGGTGGCCGCACGGTTCGGTCACGACTCGCCGTACGACCCCTACTGATCCACCCATCCTGATCCACCCAGCCGCAAGGGCCCGGTCACCTCCAGGTGGCCGGGCCCTTGCGCGCACACGCTGTGGCGGGCGAGAACGCCCTGCCCAGCACTCCCTGCTGGGCACTTGCTGGGCACTCGCTGCTGGGTCAGTCCCTACCGGGAGACCACCCGGTCCACGACCTCCTGGAGGAGTCGCTGCGCCTCTTCCTCGGAGAAGTCCGAGCGACGGACGCGGACGCTGATCGTCGCCCCACCTGCAGCCGTGACCAGCCCCACGCCCACGGCGCGCGGCCCGTTCACCGCGGGGTAGATCGCCATCGACTCGATCCCCTCGCCCGCGAAGAGCCCCATGTTGGAGATGTTCGCCGTGTACCCGAGACGCTCCTTCAGCCTCCGCACGACCCACGGCCCGATACCGCCGGCCCGGGTCTCGGGGAAGTCGGGTTCAGGCTCCGCCTCACGGATGGCGCGCGCCACTCGTTCGCTGTCCCAGCCGTGCCGCAGTGGGATGCGCAGGTAGGCGGTGTCGCGGTCCGGGGCGTACTCGCCCTGACCGCGACGCGAGGCGCCCATCACCGCGAGGAACCTGCGGCCCTGGGAGGTCCGATCCCTGGGCCAGGCCCGGTGGACCGCCAGCACCGCGGCGCACAGCACCGCACCGTTCAACCTTCCGGGGATGCCGGAGCGTTGCACCAAGATCTCCGGGGTGCCCTCCGGCTGTTGTGACGGGGTCCCCGAGAAGCGCGCCGGGGGGCTCACCAACGCCTCCCCCACCCTGAGCGCCGAGGAAACCAGAAAGCTGCGGCGTGGTCGCCGGTCGCCGACGCCCTTCGCCCGGGGGCACAGGTCGCGGTCGAGCAGGGCCGACGTCAGGGCGACGAGGCCGAAACCGTCGACCACCCCGTGGTGCGCCGTCACGAACACAGCCCGCCCGTCGGAACGGACCAGCACCCGTACGAGACCCTCCGGCCCGAACGGCGCGCACGCACTCACCTCCCGACGCCGGTCCCATGCCTCCACCGGGACAGGCTCAGGGAGGGGGACAGGACCCAGGTGCGGGTACTCCGCGAAGAGCATCTCGAGTCGGGCCCTGGCGTCGTCCAGCTCGCAGGGCTGCTCCAGGACGACCTCCAGAGAGATCCCCCACGTCACATCCGGGTCGCCGTACAACCCGACGACCTTGGCCGCCTGCTTGGCCGCCTCGACCTCCCGCTCGCTGACGCCCACGTCGGCCCTCGCCTTCCCTGGATGGGGCCGTGCACTCTCGTCGGTGAGTCCCATGCCGTCCGTTCCCCCCATGCTCTGCCCTTCGTGCGCTGCCCTTCGTGCGCTGCCCTTCGTGCGCTGTCCTTCGTGCGCTGTCCCCGTCACCGTCGACGCAGTCAGCGACGATTGCGAGCCCTTGGGGGCGGTACGACCCGGCAGGCAGGGTCACCCGATGCCCAGCGAACCGTACTCGGTCGTCCCGACGCAGACCTGGCCTCCCACGGTGCGGGCCGTGATCATCCCCTGGGCCAGCGGTAGCACGAAGTGGACCTCGCCCAGGCCAGGCTGGAGCACGGCTTCCATCTGCCTCTCCCCCAACGTCAGCACCAGGGTGGTCAGGGCCGAGGCCGCGTACTCGATCCTCAGCAGCTGCACACTCGAACCCGGGTGGATGAACCCCATGAACTCCCGGTTCTCACCGTCCACCACCTGCAGGCAGGAGCCCGGCTCGGCACGCTTCTCGTCACCACCGGTGATCTCGGCCGGTCGCAGCCGTCCCCGCTCGTCCGCGGTCATCAGGGCCGCGGCAGGGGCGTCGAACACCCGATCCTCCCCCAGCGCGTTGACGAACTGGGCCAGGGTGGTGCGGGCCGAGTAGTTGTAGGGGACGGGGCCGTCCACCACGGACGCCTCGGGGAAAGCCGCCAGCTCCTCGAGCAGCGTCTCGGCGTAGGCCCGGACCTCCGCGTGCTGGACCGCGTCCGCCATCGCCCTCTGGGTGACCAACCCGCTGACGACCAGCGCACCGACGGTCAGTGCGACGGCGGTGGGAGCGAAGGCGTTGGAGACCACCGACGCGCTGTCGGCTCGTCCCACCCGCCCGCGGCCTGCCCCACGGTCCCCCTCGTCACGGACCTCGGGAAGGGTGGTGGCAGGCACAGGCTCACCACGTCCGCGGAACGCTGCGGCCAGGGCGATGGCGGGGACGGGCAACGCGTCCGCCACGTAGCGGGGGTCACGCGCCAGCATGTCGAGGAACTCCGCGCGACCGAAGGCGAGCAGCATGAGGTCCGCAACGACGTAGCCCGCCGCCAACAACCAGCCCAGTGCCGCCCTTCTGCCTGTCACCCGGAAGCTGGCCAGAACCACCAGCGTCCAGACGGCGCAGGCGAGGACCACCACCCACGTGGCCGTGTCGGGGTAGACGGTGCTCTGCGCCCCCTCCCCACTCCACGGCGCACCGAGCAGGCCGGGAAGCAGCGTGTGGAGCACCGAGTCGCCGAAGAACTGCCGCCAGCCGACCTGCTGGTTGCTCTCCACCACCGACCCCACGAGCGAGGTGTAGATGAGCAGGTAGACGAACAGCACCGCCACGTGGGCCACCCAGAACCGCGGCTCGGTCCTGAGCGAGGACAGGCGCTGGCGCAACGACCCCTGCGCAACCACCAGGAGGTGGACGGCCAGCACCGCGGGCAGG